>JANTGL010000114.1 GCA_024762915.1 Bacteroidales bacterium
CAAAATTATTATCAACCCAAGCACGTCCGCCGATGTATGAAATAATTATTTTGTTTGAAAGCTTAAGCCGGTCTTTTAATTCATTAATTTGATTTTGGCTTATGCTTCTTAAACCATTAAAATCTGCACCGTTAGGAAGAAATTCAAAAGAAGTTTTATAATGTTTTGAAAGCTTTACAGCAGCAGCTTCTGTTACAATATAATTTTTTTTTGATTTATTAAAACAAAACGAACCATATTTTTGTTGATATTTATTGTCTCTAAAATTTCCGGTACTAAAATCATCTTGTACATCAGCAATAATAATTTTTGTATCGTCAACAATCGGGAAAAAATCAAATCCGTCAGCATAAAATAATATTTGAGGAGAAATTTTTGCGATAATCTTTTTTAATACAAAACCATTGAAAAAACGAGAAAGTTTTAAAGCGTTAACAACACCCAAAAATCGATGAGTTATCATTATTGACATTTTTGGAGCTTTAATAATATGATAGTTGTATTTCGGATGCTTATAAATATGAACTCTGGTAAATAAAGATTTTATAAATGTTTTTAAAGTGTATAGCTTTTTATATCGAATATGTGAGAAGTCTCTGTTTTGAGGGTCATCCCATGATAAAAAATACAAGTTATATTCTTCGGAAAGGCCCTTCGCTATATAAAAGGAGCGACTAATTTCATTTAATATTGCATCTGCCGGCAGAAACAGTAATGTTTGCTTTTCCATTATGTTATTGTGTTGAACGTTGAATAAAATCAAAAATTCTTTTTGATGCTTTGCCGTCTCCATACGGATTCTCCGATAAACTCATTGTATTGTATAATGTTTTATCTTCAATCAGTTCAGTAACAGAATTAATAATTTTATCAGATTCTGTTCCGATTAGTCTAGAGCATCCTGCCGTAACACCTTCCGGTCTTTCTGTTGTGTCTCTTAAAACCAGAACGGGAACTCCTATTGAGGGTGCTTCCTCTTGAACACCCCCGGAATCGGTTAATATGATATAGGAAGAGCCCATTAAGGCAATAAATGTCTGATAATCAACCGGCGGGAGAAGAATAATGTTTCTTATATTTTTTAGTTTTCTATAAACAATTTCTTTAACATTAGGATTAAGATGAACCGGATATATAAACAAGAAATTTTTATATATAGAAGCTAAACGGCTTAATGCATTACAGAGGTTTTCAAAACCGGAGCCGAAATTTTCCCTTCTGTGTCCTGTAATCAAAATAACATTCCCTTTATTAAACGGAATGTGCTTTTTAAGCTGATTAATAATCGGGAGTTCTGTTTTTTCAGATTCCATTTTTGAAATTACGGATAAAATTGAATCAATTCCGGTATTTCCCGTAACTTGTATTTTTGCAGAATCAACATCTTCTTTTAACAGGTTTTCTTTTGCTTGTTTTGTTGGAGCCATGTGAAAATCGGCTAATCTGCCGGTTAAAACACGATTTATTTCTTCCGGAAACGGAGAAAATTTATTTCCGGTTCTAAGCCCGGCTTCAATATGAATAATTTTTATTTTTCTAAAAAATGCACAAAGAGAAGCAGCAAAAACAGTTGATGTGTCTCCTTGTACAACAACATAGTCCGGATTTGTTTTCACTAAATAGTTATCAATTGATGATATGGCTTTTGATACAAAACCGGCTAAAGATTGGTTCTTAGTCATTAAATCTAATTCAAAATCAGGTTTAATATCAAATAAAGGCAGGATTTGATTTAACATTTCTTTATGCTGACCGGTAGAACAAACAGTGACATTAAAAGCTTCAGATTTTTTAAAATAATTAATTAAGGGTGCCAGTTTGATTGCTTCCGGTCTTGTTCCGAATATAAATGATACTTTTTTCATTTAAATTTATTAGATTAGTTAGTTTAAAGTTATTAAAAATTAAAAACATTGCAGATCTTTTGTTTGCTATATTTTAAAAGGCATAACATGATACTTTTCCGTTTTTTCAGCAATAATAAATATAGTTGAGTATATATTTTTGAAGATAATGCTAATTATTTTTTTTAAAATTCGCGTTAAAAAATTAATAACCCCTGTCTTATATGCATAATCGAAAGTAAATGATTTGCTCACCTCTAACCCGACTTCGTTTAATAAATATTTTAACCTGCCAATATCATAAGATGTAATATGTCCGAATAAGCCTTGTTTTAAGTTTTCAATGCCATCTCCCCAAAATATACCGGAAGTTGAGCCAAACAACATTTTAATTCTAAATCCTAAGCTTAAAAGGTTGGGTGTTGTAAAAATAAGAATTCCGTCATTGCTTAATAATTGTGATATTTGCAATAAAAGATTTAAAAAGGAAGAAAAATCAAGGTGCTCTGCAATTTCCGTAAATAAAATAATATCAAACTTGTTTGCGTATAAATCATTCAGTTTATAAGGTTTGTTAAAATCAATAAGCTTTAAGGTAACAGACAGGTCTTTAACTTTTTCTTTGAAAACACTATTTGTTAAATAACTATTGTTTGGGCTGTCAATTGCATGCCAATTATAGGCAAACTTGCTTGTGTTTTTCAAGTATTCTGCAATCACAAAATCAACCTGACCGGCAGCAATACCGGAAGCGTTTAATATATTAACCGGAGACTTTTTATTATAATTAATAAATTTTTGAATATGGTATAATAATATTGCATTTCTTTTTGCATTCGCATTTGCCCAATATCGGGCCTTTGTATCATTATTTAAGACAATTTTTTTTTCAATGTTATAAGAATTAAGAAAAACTATTTTAGCAACTTTTTTATTGTTTCTTTTTTTCATAATAATTAGTTTTAAACGATGGAATTAATTATTTTTTCAATTCTTTCAATTTGTTTTTCGTAGGTATTGTTGAGGGCAAATTCTATTCGTTTTTTTTGAAGTTCCGGACTATTGTAATAGTCTAAATTGTTGATTACTTCTTTGAAAAGAGCGGGGAGTTTTAAGTCGTTATCTTCTTTTGGCATAACAATTAATTCATCAAAATCTTTATAAGTTGAAAACAGATTTGCAACTATTACTTTCCCTGTAGCAAGATATTCTATTAATTTATGAGCATTTGACCTGTCTGAGCTTGGTGCAAAAATATAAAAAAGAATAAAAATGTCAATATCTTCAATATCTTTTACAAGCTTTTCTTTTTTCAAAGCTCCGTGAATTACTACATTTTTTTCATTATGAAGAAACTTAATAAATGAAATTATTTTTTCATTATTTGAACCCCCAATATTACTGTCTTTTAATACAATCGGACCCCAAAAATTAAATTCGACATTTTGGTTTTCTGATACTAATTGCTTAATCAAATTATGATTAATATCGTTTCTTAATAAATTTCCAAAATATCCAGCCTTTATATTTTGTGTAATATTACATTTAACATTGTTCAGAGAAGTTTCTGCTTTTAATGAAAAAATCCTATTTAATCCGTGATTTATAAATTTTTTTGGTTTATTAATTTTACAATAAGAATCTAGAATTTTTTCAGAAATTCCGATAATAATATCCGCAGAGCGAGCAGCTTTTTCAGTTTGTTTTAGAGAAACCGGATCAACGGGATGAAAAGCAATTATTTTTGAATTAAAACTACTTAAATTATATAAACCACGAATATCAAAAGACCACAAAATATCTATTTGTGTGCCAATGGTTTTACGAATTTTACGAACCTTATTTTTAAAAAGAAAATCAAAAAGAGGCTTAAAATGATAAAATAATTTATAATAAAAAGGTTTTCTGTATGTAATTATGTTTAAATTGTCTATTTTATTTCTTTCTATTTTAATAGTATCAGATACATTTCCTTGTGGAGGATTTAAGAAATATACTTTATTTCCCTTTTTTGCCAATTCCATTGCATAATGATGTTTGGAAAGCATCATTTTCCCCCATTTTTCGGGTGAAAGAATTAAAATAACTTTATTTTCAAATTTAAAATCACTCATCAAAAAACTTTTTTATTAAATCAACTACATACTCCATCTCACTTTTTTTCAATTCAGGAAACATCGGCAATGATAAAATCCTGTCTTTGTTTTCGGCAACAGAAGGAAAATCATTTTCAGAACAATTCAAATACTTATAAGCCTCCATAAATGGCAGTGGAACAGGATAATGAATTGCAGTTTGAACACCGTTTTCTTTTAAAAATGCTTGCAATTCCTCTCTTTTTTTTGTTTTTATTACATATAAATGAAAAATATGTTTTACATCTTCCCTAATTTTTGGTGTTTCTATTTGGCCAACGTCTTTTAATAATTTATTATAGTAAAGAGCATTTTCTAATCTTTTCTTGTTCCATTCTAAAATGTAAGGCAATTTCACATTGAGAATTGCGGCTTGTAATCCGTCTAATCTGCTGTTAATTCCCTCAATTTGATGGTGATGTTTTTTTAAAGCTCCGTGCCGAGCAAACATTCTGCTTTTTTTTGCAAGATTATCATTATCTGTAATAATACAACCGGCATCTCCATAAGCACCAAGATTTTTGCCCGGATAGAAACTAAAAGTAGCAACATCTCCAAAAGTTCCTACGAATTTACCTTTATATTCTGCAAAATGAGCTTGTGCACAATCTTCAATTAAAAACAAATTATGTTTATCGCAAATTTGTTTAATTTTTCCAATTTCGGCGGGTTGTCCGTATAAATGAACCGGTATTATTGCTTTTGTTTTAGATGTTATTTTTTGTTCAATTTTTGTAACATCAATTGTAAAAAATTCATCAACATCAACAAAAACGGGTTTTGCTCCGGCTTGCGTAATTGTTTCGGACGTTGAAATCCAACTGTTTGCAACAGTTATAACTTCATCACCAGAGCCAACTCCCAGCATTTTTAGTGATATGTAAATTGCATCTGTTCCGTTTGCAACTGATATACAGCTTTTTACGCCGTATTGTTTTGCGAAATTTTGTTCAAAATTAGTTACATTTTCGCCTCCTATAAATGCTGTGTTTTCTAAAACATTTGAAATTGCTTTATCTATTTCTGGTTTTAGTGTTTTATATTGAGTTTTTAAATCTACGAACGGTATTTTCATTTTTTTATAAATCTTTTATTTTTTTTGCAGGATTTCCGGCATAAATTCCCGATTGAATAATGTTTTTTGTTACTACTGAACCTGCTCCAATTACCACATTATCACAAATTTCAACCGGTAGGATTGTTGAATTAGTGCCAACAGAAACGTTATTTCCTATTTTTGTTGATTTCCATAAAGATTTATCTCCCTGTGCCGGACCGCCTTTTGAAAAAACATCATTTATAAACATTGCTCCGTGTGAAATAAAACAATTATTTCCAATTGTAACGAGTTCACATATAAAAGCATGAGATTGAATTTTGCAATTATTTCCAATTTCAACGTCTTTTTGAATTTCAACAAAAGGTCCGATAAAACAATTACTACCAATTTTACAACCGTAAATATTAACAGGTTCAACAATTTTTACATTTTCGCCAAAGTCAACATTTACAATACCTGACTGTAATATTTGAGGTTTATTTTTCATTTATATGTCCAAGTTTACATTTTTTAGGGTGAAATCTTAAAAACACTTCTTTACCTGTTTCTACAGATTCGTATATTGCTGATATTAGTTCAAGACTTTTACGTCCTTCAAAACCATCAACAAGGCTTTTTGTGTTGTTCAAAATAGAGTTAACAACATCGTTATAATATTTAAGATGCCCAAAGCCATATACATTTGGCGGATTTTCGGAATATTTTGTTTTAACGTCTTCGTCTTGCGGTTTTGGTTCGGTAAAATTCCAGTGTTTAATTTCGTTTACGGCAAAACCACCAATTTCAACAGTTCCTTTTTCTCCAAGCACAGACAATGAACCTTCCAAATCCTTCGGACGAACTGCTGTTGTTGCTTCAATAATTCCTAATGCTCCGCTATGGAATTTAACAATTACTACGGCAGTATCTTCGGCTTCGATATCAACAAGAGCCGTTGTGCTTTTAGCAAAAACGCTTTCAACTTCTCCCATTGTCCATTGAAGCAAATCTACATGGTGGCTTGCTTGATTTGTTAAAACTCCACCGTCGTAAGCCCAAGTTCCTCTCCAAGCATCTCTGTCGTAATATTCTTGTGATCGGCACCAACGCACACGAACCGTTCCCAGCACGAGTTTGCCAAATCGTCCTTCATCAAGAGCTTTACGAAGTTGAATTACCGGCAAATTAAACCTATTTTGCTTTACAACAAATAACTTACAATTATTTTCGGCACAAGTTTGTATCATCTTGTCTGCATCGTCTAATTGTAATGCCATTGGCTTTTCTACAACAATATGTTTTCCATATTTTGCCAGATGAATTGTATGCCTTGCATGATTTCCGCTTTCGGTAAGTATTGTAACAACGTCAATATCTTCGTTTTGCATCATTTTATCCATATCGGTATAATATGGAATATTATATTTTTCTCCGAGCGTTTTTGCTTTTTGCTCGTCAATATCACAAACGACAGAAAGCATTGCATTTTTTATCTTGTTTGTTCCGAGTAGTTCAGCGTGTTTTTTCGATATTCGACCGCAGCCGACGAGTGCAAATTTTAACATGATTATTTATTTTAATTTTTTTTTCACCAAATCACCAATCGGTTTTAATGGCTTTAAAATTGGATAAGTATTATATAAAGATTGTTCTGTTTTAAATTCTGAATGTTCACGTCTTGGTGCATTGATATAATCTTCAAATTCTTGTTCTGAAAAACCAAGTTTTTTTAATACGAATTCTTTATCTTCTTCGCATTGTTTTTTATCATACATTGGTTGAGCAAGTTCTTCCAGTGCTTGTTCTTTTGTTATTTGCCCCGAACAAATTAAATTTGAGAAATGAGCTTTTCGTTTATCTACACCAAACTTATTCGGTAAAATATAACCTTGATAAAAACGAGTAAATACAGATTCGTAATGTTTTCCGCCGTAGTCTTTCCATTCCAACTTATTAATAATAGTTTGCTTTATTTCGTGTTTTACATAAGGAATATAGTTTAATAAATCAACACTCTGTATCCCTTTTACTCTTTTGTAGTAATGTTTTGCTTTTAAATCGAAAAAAGGAAATGTTTTTAATTTTATTGTTCCGTATTTATTATGAATATCTTTTATGTTAATGTGGTCTGCTTTGTTGAAAATCCAATAGCTCGGCAAAAGTGATTCCGTAACATAATTATTACCGGAAAGAATATATTTTATGCCATTTTTTGCTGCAATTTTATGAATTGTTCCAAAAATTGCGTGATCGGTAATTGCTTCTATGTCAATTACATTTGCCTTAAAATAGGCAAGTTGAATGTCCCGAAATTCATTCCAATTAATTACGTAAGTTTCTAAATCAAAATTCAATTTATTGACAATGTTTTCAATATTTTTCACGGCAAGTTCAGAGTTCCATCCGTTATCAAAGTGCACGCAAAGAACACGTAAATCTTGCTGTTTTGCTATATATGCCAAATAAGTACTGTCTACTCCTCCGCTCACACCAAGTATGCAGTCGTATTTTTTGCCTTTCCCGTATTTTTTTAATTTTTTTATTGTTTCATTAAATCGTTTTTTCCCTTTTTTGCCTGTAAAAACATACTCTTTTTCTTTTGCATAATATTCATAATAATAATTACAAACACCATTTTCGTCAAAAGTGATATTCGGGTCGGCAATATTGTCCATTACCGTTTTGGTGCATTGTCGGTATTTTTCGGGTATAAATTTCGGGTTTACGTAGTGTTTCATTTATTTCATTTTTCGCAAAATTAAGATAAATTATCAAAAACAATTTCTTTAAGGTCTGTTTGCGAAGGATAATTTATCAAAACACCTCTGTTTTCGCTTTTATAAACAAACAACGAGCCGGCAGAAACCGCTGATGCTCCGCCGTTTATAATTGCATTTGTAAAATCCTCAATTTTGCCTGCTCCTCCGTTTGCAACTACGGGAATATTCACGATTTCAGAAACTTTTTTTATCAAATCAATATCATAACCTTTAAAAGTTCCTTCGCGGTCTATGGATGTTAAAATAATTTCGCCGGCACCCTCATTTTCAAGCATTTTTACGTAGTCGGTAATTTTTTGCTTAATTTTATTTTTACCCGATGTTGTGTAGC
>JANTGL010000115.1 GCA_024762915.1 Bacteroidales bacterium
GGAATTTCAAGTATCGGAAACTTGCTTTCTGCAATTAAAACGGCAAAATATTTTGAAATGACTTCCGATGATGTTATCGTAACCGTTGCCACCGACAGTTCGGATATGTATAAATCACGAATTCTGGAATTGGAAGACGAGAGAGGAAAATATAATGAATTGCAGGCAGCCAAAGATTTTGAAAAATGTATTTTCGGACAACAAACCGATAATATGCGCGAACTAAATTATCAAGACAGAAAAGCCGTTCATAACTTGAAATATTATACTTGGGTTGAGCAACAAGCCAAAGATTCGGAAGATTTGCAACAACTTTGGTATGATCGTGAAATTTGGAATAAATTATTTAATCAAGTCAACGGTTGGGATGAATTGATTAATGAATTTAATGAGCGAACAGGTGTTTTGAAAAATTTATAAAATAATTTAAACTATGTTATTTTGAGTGCAGTTGCGGATGTTTAAAAAGTCTGATTAGTCATGCTGAACTTGTTTCAGCATCTTTATAAATCACTGAAATTTTGTTTATTTAGATTCTGAACCCGTAGGCTCAACGCTGTTAAACAAGTTCAGAATGACATTTTTGCTGACTTTTTAAACAAAATCAACTTATGTTTATGATATATACCGCCCGTATTTTTGATAGTACGGGCATTTTTTTTATTTATGATATTATTATTTAATTTTTACTCGAATTGTTTGCAGTTTTCTGATACTTCCGTCTTCTAATTTTACTTTGATATTTTCGAAATAGATACATTGCTTCCTTATCATTTTTTTTATAAGCTCCCTTACTTCTCCGGTAAACTTAGCAGTTCCTTTTACTTCTATCGAGAAATCGCCTTCTCTTATAAATGCAGAAACCGTATAAGTGATAATTTGAATATTTGTTTCAAAATTAAAATTTTCAAAATAGATAGTTATTTCTCCTTTATCTAAAAGCTCTTGCTTTGTCATTGTCATTGTTATAATTTCTTGCGAAAAGGAAAAATGTAAATTTAAACAAAATAAAAAAAATAATATTAAAATTGATTTATTCATTGTATTTGATTTAGAGTAATATATAAAGACTCTTTATATTAAAACAATTCAAATTGCCCGTTATCTCGGTATCCTTCCAAGTTTAATAATTTCTTTTTAGTTTCAAGACCGCCTGCATAGCCGGTTAATTCTCCGTGGCTTCCGATAACTCTGTGACAAGGAACGATAATTGATATGGCATTGGCACCGTTAGCCGAAGCCACGGCACGGACAGCTTTTTCATTATTCAGTTTGTGTGAAAGTTCCGAATAGCTTATTGCTTTTCCATAAGGGATTTTTAATAATTCATTCCAAACTTTCTTTTGAAAATCCGTTCCCGTAAATAACAAAGGAATACTGAATTCTTTTCTTTTTCCGGAGAAATATTCATTTAATTGTTTGACGGTTTTCAAAATAACATCTGTATCTTCTTCAACATATTCACCGTTTAATTCCGTTTTAATACGCTTATCGATAATCTCTCTTTTTTTACGGTATCGCCAATCTGCCAGGCAAAGTTTATCATGAACAGAGCCGAGAATTAATTCCCCGTATGGTGTTTTAAAATATTGAATGTTTATTTGATGCATTTTTATAAATATTATATTTTACAATAAAACAAATTTAACTAAAAACTATTGGTTTTAAAATTATATTACCTTAAATTTGCAGCAGATAATAAATATGGAATTCTTGTTTTTACATATCAATCTTTGTTCATACACATATAAAGGCCTTTATGAGTGTTTGATGTTCTATAAAAGATTTTAAACTTTTCATTTATTCTGATACATTTTTCAATCAAATTTATTAGTTCAAATTTTTTAATGTGGAAGGTATTGTTTTTGATATCAAACGATTTGCCGTACATGACGGTCCGGGAATTCGCACTACGATCTTTCTTAAAGGATGTCCTTTAAATTGTAGCTGGTGTCATAATCCGGAAAGTAAAGATTGTAGGATTACGGAAGTTTCTAAACACTATAAAGTTGGTGATGTTGAAACGATAAAATCGGTCCGAATCGGAATAAAATATCAAGTTAAAAAATTGATTGATGAAATTACGAAAGATATTATGCTTATGGAAGAGTCGGGTGGCGGGCTGACATTTTCCGGAGGTGAACCATTGATGCAATTTGATTTCCTGAAAGAAATTTTAATGCAAATGAAAGAGACAGGAATACATACTGCGGTTGATACAAGCGGGTATGTATCAGAAAATAGAATAAATGAAATTATTCCTTATACTGATTTGTTTTTGTATGATTTGAAACATTATGATAATGATAAACATATTGAAAATACCGGTGTCCCTTTATTGCCTATTCTAAAAAATTTAGATATTATATTAAAAATGAATAAACATGTTTGGATCAGAATACCGGTTATCCCCGGAATTAATGATTCAGATGAAGATATATCAGGGTTTCTTAAAATATTAGAAAAATTATCTGAAAAACCGGAACAAATTAATTTATTACCGTATCATAATATTGCCGAAAATAAATTTAAACGTTTAAAAATTAATAATAAAATGAAAAACATCCCCGGTACGGATAAAAAAAACTTAATTCCGTTTAAGACAAAGCTTGAACAATCAGGTTTTAAAGTTAAAATCGGAGGATAAAAAAAATATATAAAATGAACAACAGAATTAATAAATTAAGAAAAGAAAGTTTAAATGCAGTTAACCGAATTTCATCTGAACGTGCATTGTTGGTTACTGAATTTTATAAAAGTAATAAATTCCGGCAACTTTCTGTACCTATGCAACGAGCAAGGGCTTTTGAACATATATTAAAACATAAATACATCTGTATTAATGAAGGAGAATTAATTGTTGGTGAGCGTGGTCCGACTCCGAAAGCAACGCCTACATATCCCGAAATAAATATACATTCACTGAAAGACCTTGAAATACTGAATTCACGTAAGAAAGTTTCTTTTAAAGTTGATGATAAAACTTTTAAGGATTTTGAAGATGTAATAATTCCTTTTTGGAAAGGAAAATCAAATCGTGAAAAAGTGATGAGTAATATGTCGGAAGATTGGGCAAATGCCTATAATGCAGGTGTTTTTACAGAGTTTCAAGAGCAAAGAGCTCCCGGGCATACCGTTGCCGGTAATAAGATTTATAAGAAAGGAATGCTTGATTTTATTAAAGAGATTAATGAAAATATTAATAATTTAGATTTTATAAATGATAAACAAGCTTTTGATAAAAGAGAGCAATTATCTGCTATGAAAGTTTCTGCACAAGCTTTAATTATGTGGGCAGAAAGACATGCTGATAAACTGGATAATTTAGCGAAAGAAGAAAATGACAAATTAAGAAAATCCGAGATTGAAAATCTTGCAAAAATTTGCAGAAAAATACCTGCATATGCACCTGAAACATTTCATGAAGCTTTACAACATTATTGGTTTATTCATTTAGGAGTAGTAACAGAACTAAATCCTTGGGACTCATTTAATCCCGGTCGTTTAGATCAGCATTTATATCCTTTTTACAAAACAGAAACAGAAAACGGAAGTTTAACAAAAGAGGCAGCCGTTGAACTTTTGCAATCGTTTTGGATTAAATTTAATAATCATCCGGCACCGCCCAAGGTAGGTGTAACGGCTTTGGAAAGTAATACTTATACAGATTTCAGCTTAATAAATGTAGGCGGTGTAAAAGAAGACGGGTCAGATGCATCAAATGAGATGACATATGTTATTTTAGATGTTATTGAAGAAATGCGCCTTTTGCAACCAAGTTCTATGGTGCAATTATCAAAAAAAAATCCGAACAGACTAATTGACAGGGCTGTAAAAATTGTAAAAACAGGATACGGACAGCCGTCAATTTTTAATACAGATGCAATTATTCAAGAAATGTTATTTCAAGGGAAAGATATTATTGATGCACGCAACGGTGGTGCAAGCGGTTGTATTGAGACAGGAGCATTCGGAAAAGAAGCATATTTCTTAACCGGTTACTTCAATTTTTCAAAAATATTGGAGTTGACATTAAATAACGGTTTTGATCACAGAACAAACAAACAAGTAGGATTAAAAACAGGAGATGTAAATAAGTTTAATTCCTATGATGAAATTTTAGCAGCATATAAAAAGCAAATAGGATATTTTGTTGATATTAAGATAAAAGGAAACAACATTATTGAACGAATATTTTCAAATAATTTACCTGTTCCTTTTCTCTCGTTAATAATTGATGATTGTATTACGAAAGGGAAAGATTATAATTCCGGCGGTGCAAAATATAATACTTCGTATATCCAAGGAGTGGGAACGGGAACTGTAACGGACGGCTTATCTGCAATAAAATATCATGTTTTTGAAGAAAATAATTTCAGTATGAAAGAATTACTTAATGCATTGAGTAATGATTTTAAGGGATATGATGATATCCATTTTAAATTAATTTATGAATCTCCGAAATACGGAAATGATGATGACAGAGCTGATGCTGTTTTAAATGATATTTTTCAGGTATTTTATAATGCTGTTAACGGAAAACCGAATACACGAGGAGGTGTGCATCGAATAAATTTTTTACCGACAACTTCTCATATTTATTTTGGTATGGTATGCGGTGCTTTGCCTGACGGAAAAAAAGCGGGAAAACCTGTTTCGGAAGGAATTTCTCCTGTTCAAGGGGCTGATAAAAACGGTCCTTCTGCCGTAATTCGATCAGCATCAAAAATTGATCATTTAAGGACGGGAGGTACATTGCTGAATCAAAAATTTACTCCCGACTTTTTTGATGATGATGAATCTATTAAAAAAGTATCATCATTAGTCAGAACATATTTCAGAGCTGACGGGCATCATATTCAGTTTAATGTTGTGAGTGCGGATACTTTGCGAAAAGCAAAAAAGAATCCGGAACAATATCGTGATTTAATAGTAAGAGTTGCAGGATACAGTGATTATTTTAATGATTTGAGTGAAGAATTGCAAGATGAAATTATCGGACGAACGGAGCAATTCAAGTAGCAACTGTTGCTGACAGATATTACTTTTTTTGTATTTTTGTAAATTAATAATACAAATCTATGCAACATAAATTTCTGATTAGAACTTGTTTAATCTTAACTGTTTTCTTGTTATCACATATAGGTTTTGGGCAAAATGACGCTGTAAAACTTAATAAGACTATACTATATAAACAGTTAGAAGAAATTCCCGGTATCGACAGCATAATCAAATTGCCGGTATCAAATCAATTCTTGGAAAAATATGAAATATATTACAAACAACTTATAGATGCAAATGATTCAACTGCCGGTTTTTTTAATCAAAGAATATTTTTATCTCATAAAGATTATACCAAACCAATGGTTTTTGTTACAGAAGGTTATACTGCAAATTATGCGCAATACGAAGATTATTCAAATGAACTGACAACAATAATAAACGGAAATCAAATTGTTGCAGAACACAGATATTTCGGAAAATCAAAACCTGACAGTTTAGATTGGAAATATCTGACAGTTGAAAATGCTGCACATGATCACCATGAATTAATATCAGTTTTTAAACGTATTTATACAGGAAAATGGATAACAACAGGAATTTCAAAAGGCGGTCAAACAGCATTAATTTATATGAGTTTGTATCCCGATGATGTTGATTTTTCGGTTCCGTATGTTGCACCCTTGAATTTTGGAATTGAAGACGGCAGGCACGAACCTTTCATTAATAAAATTTCTAATAAAAAAGACAGAAAAAAAGTTGAAGATTTTCAATTATTAATATTGAAAAGGCGTGACTCTATATTTCCTTTATTTGAAGATTTTTGTAAAAAGAATAAATATACTTTCAGATTGCCTCTTCAAGAAATTTATGATTATTGTGTACTGGAATATTCTTTTTCATTTTGGCAATGGGGTCACAGAATTTTATCAATACCGGATGAAGATGCAGCTTTGGATAAAATATTCAATCATTTTATGTTAGTTTCTTCACCTTCTTATTTTGCTGTTGAAGAAATAGAACCTACAAAAGCTTTTTTTGTTCAGGCATATAAGCAAATGGGATATTACGGATATGATACAAAGCCGTTTAAAGGGCTTTTGAAAATAAAAAATGCAGAAAATTATTTGCAAAAAATCTTTTTACCGGAAGATGCAAAAGATATTGAATATGATAAAGAATCAATGTTGAAAGTCCAAAATTATTTAGATAATAATGATCCGAAAATGATTTTTTTATACGGTGAATTTGATCCGTGGTCGGCAACAGCAGTTGAATTCGGTAAAAAAGAAAATATGATTAAAATTGTAAAGAAAGGTGGCAGTCATGCCACAAGGATTAATAATTTACCCGAAGATCAAAAAAATAAAGTTTTGAATACGATTGATAATTGGTTGAAAGAATAAATATTCATTGTTACTTTTGTATTCTAAAAATTGATAAATATGATAATTGATAAATTTCAATATAAATGTACCGATTGCGGAAAAGAATATTCACAAACTGAAGTAACTTATTTATGTCCTGCTTGTGAAACTGAAAATTCAAACACAAAACCACCAAAAGGTGTATTAAAAGTAATTTATGATTATAAAAATCTTGCAAGTGTGGGAAGTACAAAGCAAGTTTTTGAACATTTAAAAGAAAATGAATTTATTGATCTTTTACCCATAAATGATAAAGATAACTCTCCGAAATTAAAAGTCGGAGGCACACCTTTATATAAGTATGATAAATTTAACCGAAAAAAATTGCCTTTTAATCTTTATCTAAAAGACGATTCGCAAAATCCGACTTATTCATTTAAAGATCGTGCTTCCTATTTGGTTTCGGCCTATGCAAAAGAAAACGGAATTGATACAATTGTTGCGGCATCAACCGGTAATGCAGGTTCTTCTCTTGCCGGAATATGTGCTTCTCAAAATCAAAAAGCAATTATTATGGTTCCGGAAGCGGCGCCTTTAGCAAAACTGACTCAAATTGTAATGTATGGTGCAACAATAATTCCGGTTAAAGGCACTTATGATGATGCCTTCGATTTAAGCATAAAAGCAAGCAAAAAATATGGATGGTATAACCGAAATACGGCTTTTAACCCCTTAACAATTGAAGGAAAAAAAACGGTTTCGTATGAACTTTTTGATCAATTAAATCAGACAACCCCCGACAGAGTTTTTGTGCCGGTCGGCGACGGCGTGATTATTTCAGGAGTTTATAAAGGGTTTGAGGATTTATTTATGCTCGGCTTGATTGACAAAATGCCTGTAATTGTTGCCGTTCAATCGGAAGGCAGCGATAATCTTTCAAGAAATATTAATAATGTTGATTTTGAAATGCACCCGAGCAATACGATTGCCGATTCCATTTCCGTGGATATTCCGCGAAACTTTTATATGGCAAAACAATTTATTGAAAAATATAAAGGCGAATTTTTAACGGTTTCCGATAACGAAATTCTTGCAGCATCAAAAGAATTATCGAAAAATACCGGATTATTTGCCGAACCGGCAGCGGCAACAGCTTTTGCAGGGATGCTTAATTATATGAATAACAACAAATTACAAGATAATACGAGCAATATTGTTTTATTAACCGGCAGCGGATTAAAAGATTTGAAATCCGTTCAATCGATTATTTCAATTCCGGATGCAATTGAACCTGATGTTGAAAATATTGAAAAATTAATCTCGTAAAAACAATCCACATTTTTTTCTTATATAATTGAAAAGAGGCAGTCAGTTGACTGCCTCAAAAAAAATATATTTTAAAAATTTACTTTTTCCCTTGTGTAAAAGATGTAACCGGAACTGAACCCGTGTCATGAAGCGGTAAAGTTAAATCCGCCGGTTCTCCGTCAACACTGATAACATGAAATGTTCCGTCTATTGTATAATTTGCAGTTCCGTCCAATAATCCGTTTACCAATGTTGCACCTTCCGCAGTTCCCAAGTTATATGTAACCGGTAATACCAAATCAGCGGTTGAACTTCCTGAAATCGGGAAATCTGATGAATAGGTATCGGTATAATAATGAGTTTCCGAGACAACTCCTTCGGTTGTAACCGTATATACAATTTCATCAATAACAGCATTTCTTGTATC
>JANTGL010000116.1 GCA_024762915.1 Bacteroidales bacterium
TTAATAAAGTGAAACGATGACTATCAGTATTTAAGTATTGTCTTGCAGATTTGAGTTAATATAAAAAATGTTAATTATTTATATTCGTAAAATAAAACACGCATAATTGCGTTTGCATTTAGTAATTCATATTAAATTTTTATTCATGATTAAAAGACTTTTTATTGCTACAGCTTTTTTATTAAGCTTTTCTACTGATATTTTTTCACAATCCACAACTTTAATCGGTCAGGAATTAAATGCCATTACTACCGGTGTTCCTTTTTTAACCATTGCTCCGGATGCCCGATCGGGTGCTATGGGTGATGCCGGCGTTGCATCTTCACCCGATGCCAATTCAATTCATTGGAATCCGGCAAAATATGCTTTCATCGACCAAGATGTATCTTTAAATTTATCCTACATTCCTTGGTTAAGAAATTTAGTGAAAGACATTAACTTTCAAAACTTATCCGGTTCATATAAAATTGATGATAATCAAGTGTTAGCTGCTTCTTTAATGTATTTTTCACTCGGAAGTATTGATTTTACGAATGAATTCGGAGATATCATTGTTCCCGGTTACAAACCGAATGAATTTTCATTAGATGCAGCTTATGCATTGAAATTATCTGAAAATTTATCCGGCGGAATTGCTTTCAGATATGTCCATTCAAATTTAACCGGCGGTATTCCCGCAGGCGGATCGGGTAGTGCAACTAAACCCGGTAATGCCGTAGCAGGTGATATTTCAATGTTTTATACAAAAGATATGAAATTGGAAAATAAAAACGGAAAATTTAATTTCGGTCTTAACATTTCAAATCTGGGCAGTAAAATATCTTACAGCGAAGATAAATATTATGATGATTTTTTACCGGCAAATTTAAGAATCGGTGCTGCATATACATTAGAACTCGATGATTATAATACGATTACGGCTATGTTGGATATCAATAAATTATTAGTGCCTACACCGCAATTTATTGTGAAAGATAATGACGGAAATCCTGTAGATACACTTGGTTTACCGAATGATGTTTCAGTTCCGGTAGGTATTTTTCACTCTTTTTATGATGCTCCCGGCGGTTTCAAAGAAGAAATGCATGAGCTCATGTATTCGGCAGGTTTGGAATATTGGTATATGAAACAATTTGCCGTGAGAGCCGGTTATTTTGACGAACACGGAACGAAAGGAAATCGTAAGTTTTTTACGATGGGAATCGGTGTTAAATTAAATGTATTGAATTTTGATTTTGCCTATGTCGTACCTACGGCAGGTCGTTCTAATCCCTTAGCAAACACCTTACGTTTTACGCTCGGATTTAATATGGCTAATTTAAATAAGGAAACACAAGAAAAGAAATCTTAAAATTTCTTGATTTATATAATAAAAAAGGGAACTTTCGGTTCCCTTTTTTATTTTCGGATATATTTGAATTATTTATTTTTAAAAATTAATTGATTATTTTCAACATCAATTATTATAATTGAATTATTTTGAACCTTTTCAGTTAATATTTCTTTAGCTAGTTCATTCACGACGTCTTTTTGTAAAATTCTTTTAACCGGTCTTGCACCAAATTGCGGTTCATACCCTTTTTCTGCCAAATAATTAACGGCATTTTCAGTTAATTCGGCTTTGATATTATTTTCAGCCAACATTTTATTTAAATTATTAAACTGCAATTTTACAATTTCTTTGATCTCATTTTTTGTCAAAGGTTTGAACATTATAATTTCGTCAATTCGATTTAAAAGCTCCGGCCTGATTGTCTTTTTCAGTAGTTCAAAAACTTCGGATTTTGTCTTTTTAAGAATGTTATCCGTATTTTTCTCAGTTATAGATTCAAAATTTTCTTGAATTAAATGAGAACCCAAATTGGAAGTCATGATAATAATCGTATTTTTAAAATTTACGGTTCTGCCTTTGTTATCCGTTAAAATTCCGTCATCCAATACTTGCAACAGAATGTTAAATACATCCGGATGTGCTTTTTCGATTTCATCCAACAAAATAACCGAATATGGTTTTCTGCGAACCGCTTCCGTTAATTGTCCGCCTTCGTCATAACCGACATATCCGGGAGGTGCTCCGATTAATCTTGAAACAGAATGACGTTCTTGATATTCGGTCATATCAATTCTGGTCATCATCGTTTCGTCATCAAACAGATATTCTGCAAGTGCTTTTGCCAATTCCGTTTTCCCCACACCGGTTGTACCGAGAAAAATAAATGAACCGATCGGTTTTTTAGGATCTTGCATTCCGGCACGGCTTCTTCTTACGGCATTTGCAACAGCCGTAATTGCTTCTTCCTGACCCACAACACGTTTATGTAATTCATCTTCGAGCGATAATAATTTTTCGCGTTCACTTTTCATCATCTTGCTTACCGGAATATGAGTCCATTGAGAAACAACATCCGCAATATCTTCCGAATCAACTTCTTCTTTTAATAAAGAACCTTCAGCTTGCATGTCGGTTAATTTTGCTTTCGTTTCTTCAATTCTTGTTTCTTCTTCTTTCAATTTTCCGTAGCGTAATTCAGCCACTTTTTCGTAATTTCCTTCACGTTCGGCTTGTTTTGCATCAAGTTTAATATCTTCAATCGCTTTTTTACTGCTTTGAATGGCATCAATAAGTTCTTTCTCGGCTTTCCATTTTGCCGTGTAAGAATCCAATTGTTCCTGAAAGTTTGCAATTTGCTTATTCAAAGTATCAAATTTCTGACCTTTACCTTCACGTTTGATGGCTTCTCTTTCAATTTCCAATTGTTGTATTTTACGTCTGATTTCGTCAATTTCATTCGGTACCGAATTCATTTCCAATCGTAATTTTGAGGCAGCTTCATCAATTAAATCAATCGCTTTATCCGGTAAAAATCGATCGGTAATATACCGTTGCGACAATTTCACGGCAGAAATAACGGCATCATCCGTAATTCTTACTTTATGATGTGTTTCATAGCGTTCTTTCAAACCTCTCAAAATAGATATTGCATCGGCCGTAACGGGCTCATCAATCATAACAATTTGAAACCGTCTTTCAAGGGCTTTATCTTTTTCGAAATATTTTTGATATTCGCTTAATGTTGTGGCACCGACGGCACGTAATTCACCTCTTGCCAAAGCGGGTTTTAAAATATTTGCCGCATCCATGGCACCTTCACCTTTTCCGGCGCCGACCAAAGTATGAATTTCGTCAATAAAAAGAATGATTTCACCGTCAGCGGCAATAACCTCTTTTACAACCGATTTCAAACGTTCTTCAAATTCGCCTTTGTATTTTGCACCGGCAATTAATGCTCCCATATCTAAAGAAAAAATTTGCTTTGATTTCAGATTTTCGGGAACATCACCGTTAATGATTCGATGTGCAATACCTTCGGCAATAGCCGTTTTACCGACACCCGGTTCACCGATTAAAATCGGGTTGTTCTTCGTTCGTCTGGATAAAATTTGTAAGACACGTCTTATTTCTTCATCTCTTCCGATAACAGGATCCAGTTTTCCGTTACGAGCTAACTCATTGTAGTTTACCGCAAATCTGTTTAATGAGTTATAAGTATCTTCAGCAGTTTGACTGTCGGCTTTTGATCCTTTTCTTAACTCATCAATCACTTTTAATAAGTCTGATTTTGTTATTCCGGCATCTTTCATAATTTGTCCGGCTTTATCTTTTGATTCAAGAACAGCAACTAAAATACTTTCCGTTGAAACAAACTTATCACCTTTTTTTTCGGAAATTTTAACGGCATTTTGTAAAACCGAATGCCCCTCAGCGGATAAATAACTCTCCGCACTTCCCGAAACTTTCGGAAAAGTTTCGATATAACTGTCAATAACAGCAGTAAGGTTTGCTGTATTGACTCCCAATTTATTAAAAATGAAACTGCTTATATTTTCGGCAATTTCAATAATACCTTTTAATATATGAGCAGGTTCAATGCTTTGATGGCTTTTTGCTTTAGCAATTTCAGATGCTCTCTGAACAGCTTCTTGTGATTTTATTGTAAAATTATCTAAGTTCATAGTTTTTAAATTTAATTAGTTGTTTTAATTTAATCAAATTTAAAACCTTTATTAATTTTTTATTTATTTGGCACAAATATTTTCGAGTATATGTCATTCTGGCATTACACGGTTGAACTTTTATGTCTTAAAGTCATATTTGCTGAATTGATATTTATTTTTTACTTTTATATCTTAATATTTACCTGCAAACTAAGCTATGATATATTCAAAAATAAATTTTTATTTATTCATTATATTAACAATTTTTATTTTTTCATGTAAAAAAAAATATCAGGAACCGAGCGAAGCAAAGTTGCTGTTTTCTTCCGGTTTTGAAGACGGTGTTTATATTGACAGCATTCCCGTACCGGATTATGAAGATTATGCAATGATAAAAGGAAAAGATTCTGAAACGGGGTTTTCTTGGCCGATTAATATTTTAGGTGCATCAAACAGCGGAATACATTATATCGAAGATGATAATAAGCAAGCGGTATTTGCTGAAATTAAAACTGTTACGGGATATGACGGCAATCCTACAAAAGCATTGTATATGCAGGAAAATTATACACATGATGCTACTCAGTGTCCCTATGAAATTCTTGATATTACTGACGGAGAACAAGATTTATATATTAAATTTCGAATGAGAACAGACACGACAAGTTTGCATCAAAAAGATACATGGCGTTCAATTTTTGAATGGAAAACAAAAAAATATGCCGAAGGAAAGGGTTTCAGATTAATTGCCTATATTTATACCGATGAAAACGGAAATCCCTATTGGCATTGGCAAGGCGATGCAAATCCTGAAAATCCCGTTTGGGAAATTGATAATTTTAATATTCCGGTTCCGGAAGGTGATTGGTTTACAACTGAATTTTATTGGCATTGGAGCAGGGGAGATTGCGGAAGAGCATTTTGGAAAATAAACGGACAAGTTATCGGGGATCATTCCGGACCCACAACAAGAAACAGAAAACCGATTGATTTTATTATGCTTACTCAAATATACGGCGATGCTAATCCGAAATATCAATGGATTGATGATATTGAAATTTGGAGCGGAATTCCTGATTAATTCTAAATATACGATATGAAAAACTTAAATTATCAAAAACTTCTTGAGAATAATCAACAATGGATACAAGAGAAATTAAGTGAAGATCTTGAATATTTTGAAAAGTTATCAAAAGGACAATCTCCGCGTTATCTTATAATTGGTTGTTCCGACAGCCGTGTTCCTATAACTTCATTAATAAAAGCCGAGCCCGGTGAAGTTTTTATTCACCGAAATATAGCCAATCAGGTAAATTTAAACGATATGAATTTGCTTTCTGTTTTGGAATATTCCGTGGAACATCTTAATATTAAGCATATTGTAGTTATCGGACATTATGCTTGCGGAGGTGTTGCTGCTGCTGTTGACGGTGTAAATCAAGGACTTATTGAGAGCTGGGTATCGCCTGTCTCGGAATTATATCTTAAACATAAAAACGAACTTTCCGAATTTACCAATCATCAAAAAATGTGTGATCGACTTTCTGAAATTAATCTCATTGAACAGACATATAATATTATCAAAACTCCGGTAATGAAACGAGCATTTAAATCCGGCAAATTTCCTAAAATTCATGCTTGGCTTTTTGATATCTATACCGGAGAAATTGTTCCGAAAGATTTGAATGAAAAACAACTTATTGAAAACGGATTATTACCCGAAAATTATTTTGAACTTACAAATTCTGAAAATTGAAATTATTATACTTGAAGACCCTGCGGGTTTTGGGAACCCGCAGGGTCTGAAATCATAAAAAACTCAAACAATAACAATGGCAAACAAGCGGATAAGTATAGAACCAAATAAATTTTATCATATCTACAATCATGCTGTCGGTAAGGAAGAGCTTTTTAAAGTTGAAGATAATTATAAATATTTCTTGCAAAAATATGCGGAATACATAAATCCGATTGCAAAAACTTATGCCTATTGTTTAATGCCTAATCACTTTCATTTTTTAACTTCGATTAGAAATGATAATGAACTTTTAGAATTTTATGGGAATAGGTATGTGAAATTCAGAGTTAAAACGGAAGACCCTGCGGGTTTTAAAAACCCGCAGGGTCTCTCACCTATAAAACAACAAGAACTTAATGAATTAATTTCTTTACAAACAAGCAAACATTTCGGAAACTTTTTTAATGCATATGCAAAAGCGTATAATAAACAACAAAACAGAAGAGGCTCTTTATTTGAAGATGATTTTAAACGTATCAAAGTAAAAGAAGATAAATATCTGCAAAAATTAGTTTGGTACATACATTACAATCCTGTTCATCATAATTTTACAAAGAATATTAAAAAATGGAAATATTCATCGTTTCAGGCATTTTTAAGCAAAAGAAATTCATACATTGAAAAACAAGAAGTATTAAATTGGTTTGATGATTTAGAAAATTTTATGTATTTTCACAAAAACGGATTAGAAGGTTTTGAAGCAGATTTTGAATAAATAATAAGACCCTGCGGGTTTTGAAAAACCACAGGGTCTCGAATTAAAAAATATATTTATCTTTATACTTTACAAAGCAAGCTCATATTTAAAATAAAAACATCATTATGAAAACACTAAAACAATTATTTATCGTTTTATTCCTTTTATTTTCCGGAAGCATCTCAGCCCAAGAAAATCAAGGCATTGATTTTAATAAATTGGATGAATATCTGGCAAAATCGCTTAAAGAATGGCGTATTCCGGGTATGGCCGTTGCCGTCGTTCAAGGAGACAGCATTGCTTTTGCAAAAGGATACGGGATTAAAGAATTCGGTAAAGCCGGAAAAGTAGATTCCAAAACCTTATTTTCGGTTGCATCCAATACAAAATCGTTTACGTCGGCAGCTTTGTCGCAATTGGTTGATGAAGGAAAGCTTGATTGGGACGACAAAGTCATTGATTACTTACCGTGGTTCAGAATGTACAATAATTACGTGACCGGCGAAATAACCGTTCGAGATTTGTTGTGCCATCGATCGGGATTAAAAACGTTCAGCGGTGATTTACTGTGGTATGAAACGGATTATTCACAAGATGAAGTCATTAAACGAGCCCGTTTTCTGAAACCCGAATACGGTTTTCGTGCACATTTCGGATATTCCAATATTTTAGTATCGACAGCCGGTAGAATCATTCCCGAACTTGCCGGAATGACGTGGCAAAACTATATTCGTTCACATTTCTTTAAACCTCTGGGAATGTCTTCTTCATTACTTTCCGTAAACGAACTGAAAGGTAAAAAAAATGTGGCAATACCGCATCATGTTGCCGGAGGCAAAGATCCTTTACCGATAAAATACATGCAATGGGATAATGTAGCACCCGCAGCAGCCGTTATTTCAAATGTTGAAGATATGAGCAAATGGCTTATTTTACAGATGAATGACGGTGTTTATAAAGGAGATACCATTTTAAGCCCTGCCCAAGTTTATGAAATGCATTCAACCCAAACGCCCGATAATTTGAATCGGGGATGGGCAAGTTATTTTCCGGGAAAGCATTTTAATACTTACGGATTATGCTGGTCGCTTTTTGATTATAAAGGTGTAAGAGTGGTTAATCACAGCGGCGGTGCCGACGGTATGATTTCTCAAACCATGATTGTTCCGGAGAAAAAAATCGGTATTGTGATTTTAACCAACAGCGTTAATTATTTGCCTACGGCTTTAATGTATTATGTATTAGATGATTATTTCGGAAATCCGGATAATGATTGGAGTGCTTTTTTCCTGAGAGTTAAAAAATATATGGATAATTTGGATAAACAAGACAAAGAAAAAGCTGAAAAAGAAAGAAATCCGAATACAAAACCGGCCTTAGCTTTAAAAGATTACACCGGTACCTACGGCGGTGATTTATACGGTAATGCGGAAGTAACACTAAAAGACGGGCATTTGGTCTTGAATTTTTTACCCTCGGATGTGTTAATCGGTGATTTATCGCATTGGCAATACGAAACATTTAAGATAAAACTGCGTCATTCTCCGACTTTACCGGAAGGAACCGTAACTTTTATCCTTAATAAAGAAGGCAAACCGGAAGAACT
>JANTGL010000117.1 GCA_024762915.1 Bacteroidales bacterium
TTGATGATGAAAAATGTCTATTCTTTTAATGCCTATCAAGTTAATTCTCAAGATTTCAAACTTGACGTAATGTATCGTAACGATAAAACAGGTTCTTCAATTAATTATTTGCCTGCCGGAGACATTCAAGGAGAAATTTTATTGAAAGTTCTGGGTTTGGATAATTTAAATAAAAACAACGAACCCGGTTCCGACGGTTATTTCGATTTTATTGATAAAATAACCGTTAACGCTTCCAACGGTAAAATATTTTTCCCCGTTACCGAACCTTTCGGATCTTATTTAAAAGAAAAAATTACGGGCGGCAGTACCGATCCTGAAATTAATCGAATTGCAGACCAATATGCCTATACGGAACTGTATGACGAAACTCAAAGTCAAGCAAGACAAAATGCCGAAAAAAACAAATTCTTTTTTAAAGGCGAATATCGATCGTCGGGCGGTTCCGAAATTAATCTGAATGCCATGAATATTCCCGAAGGTTCCGTAACCGTTACGGCAGGCGGTGCCATTCTTACCGAGAACAAGGAATATACCGTTGATTATAACCTCGGAAGGGTAACAATCATAGATCAAAGTTTGCTTGAATCGGGAACACCGATAAAAATTTCTCTCGAAAGCAATTCAATGTTCGATATCGGAACCAAATCAATGATCGGGACACATTTAGATTATCGAATTTCGGATAATTTCAATATCGGTGCTACCCTGATGCATCTCCATCAAAAACCGTTGACCAGCAAAGTCAACATCGGAGACATTCCGGTTTCTAATACCATTTGGGGAACGGATATTAACTTCAATCAGGAAGTTCCGTTTTTAACGAAATTTGTTGATAAATTTATTCCTTTTGTAAAAACGAAAACACCTTCACATATTGATTTTTCAGGAGAGTTTGCGCAACTTATTCCGGGACACCCAAAAATTTTGGGAGACGAAGGTTACGCCAATATTGATGATTTTGAAGGAGCAAAAGTTACGATTGATTTAAAATCACCTTCGCGATGGAAAATATCAAGTACGCCGCAAGGACAGCCGACATTATTTCCTGAAGCAGATTCCGTAAATGCACTTGTTTACGGTTATAACCGAGCAAAATTGGCTTGGTATAATGTCAGCCGGGACTTTTTAACAGGCTCGGGCTCATTTAATTACCTCACTGTTGATTCTCTGTCCGATCACCGAATCAGAGAAATTCCCGAACAAGAAATTTTCCCGAACAGAGATCCGGAACATGACATTCCTCAATTTTTGTATGTCTTAAATTTAGCCTACTATCCGAAAGAAAAAGGACCTTACAATTACGATACGCCAAACGGTTCACCCGGAATTTCTGCCGGAATTGACGAAGACGGAAATCTAAACAATCCCGAAACTCGATGGGCCGGCATTTCTCAAGATTTAACAACCAATGATTTTGAAGAAGCCAATATCGAATTCATTGAATTTTGGATGCTCGACCCGTTTATTTACGACCCTAATCAAGGCGGCGGTGATATTTATTTTAATCTCGGGAATATTTCCGAAGATATCTTAAGAGATTCGAGACAATCCTTTGAAAACGGGTTCCCTACAACTTCAAATATTACTAATGTTGATACAACTTCTTGGGGACGTGTTCCCGTATTACCTCGCATTACGGAGGCATTCGCCAACGAACCGGCTGATGCCCGCCAATATCAAGATGTGGGATTAGACGGCTTATCCGATACGGATGAAAACAGTTTTTTTAATAATTACTTGCAAAGTATTGCATCAGCATATAATACCGGATCAAAAGCATATCAAGATGCTGTTAAGGATCCTTCAGGAGATGATTATATGTATTTTCGTGATCCGGCTTACGATGAAAGTCAAACAGGTATTTTAGATCGTTATAAAAGTTTTAATAACCAGGAAGGAAATTCATATTCACAGGGAGATTTGGTAACGGCAACCGAATTGAGACCCGATATGGAAGATATAAATCGAGATTATACCTTATCGGAAAGCGAAGCTTATTTCCAATACAAAGTCCATATTTCACCTTCCGATATGCAAATCGGAGAAAATTACATCACTGATATTCGAACAGCTGATGTTAAACTGAGAAATGAAAATCAAGAAACCGTAAAATGGTATCATTTTAAAATTCCGCTTTCGGATTATCAGAAAAAAGTCGGTCAGATTGAAGATTTTAAATCCATTCGTTTTATTCGTCTGTTTATGAAAGATTGGGAAAAACAAATTGTTTTGCGTTTTGCGGAAATGGATTTAATCAGAGGTGATTGGAGAAAATATAGGCTTTCTCTGCTTGAAGGAACGGAAGGTTCGGGAACACCGGAATATACGGATGCCCAGTTAGATGTAAACACCGTTAATGTTGAAGAAAATTCTTCTCGTGAACCCGTAAATTATGTTTTACCGCCCGGCGTTACTCGTGAAATTTCACCCGGGAACCCCTATTTACAACAACTGAACGAACAGGCTATTTCACTGAAAGTTATCAATTTGAGCGACGGTGATGCCAGAGCCGCCTATAAAAATGCAAGTTTGGACGTGCGACAATATAAAAGATTACAAATGTTCATTCATGCCGAAGCTCTTGAAGATGAAACTTTAAACGATGACGATTTATGTGCCTTTATTCGTTTAGGTTCCGACTACAAAGAAAATTATTACGAATATGAAATTCCTTTAAAATTAACGGATCCCGGTTATTACGACGGTGCTTTGGGAAATCCGGACAGAGAATTGGTCTGGCGACCCGAAAATATGTTGGATGTGGAATTTAATGTTTTTCAAGCATTAAAGCAAGAGCGAAATCAAAAAATCAGAGAAGGTGTTGATATCAACCTGACTTCCGAATATTCAACATACACAGATGAAAGCGGCAGAAGAATAAGTATTATGGGAACACCGAATTTGAGTAATATTCGCACCATAATGATCGGTATTCGAAATCGGAAAAAAGAAAATAACATATTACCCGACGACGGTTTCCCGAAATCTGTCGAAGTATGGATGAATGAATTACGATTAGCAGGTTTTAACGAACACGGAGGATGGGCTTCACGCGGACGTTTACAGGCAAATCTTGCCGATTTTTCCACCATTGCTCTTTCGAGCGAATACAGCACACCGGGTTTCGGCGGTCTTGAACAATCGGTTGACCAAAGACAACAATCGACCGATTTTAATTATGATTTTTCAGCAAGCACCGAACTCGGAAAATTCTTTCCTAAAAAATTCGGTATTCGAATACCTTTGTACTTCGGATATTCTGAATCTAAAAGCAATCCGGAATATGATCCTTTAAATCCGGATATTAAAATGCAGGCAACTTTAAGTAATATGACTCAAAAAGAACGAAACGATTACTTAAAAATCAGTCAAGATTATGTAAAAAGGAAGTCTGTAAATCTTACAAATATTCGTATTTCGGGTAATTCCGGGAAAAAATCAAAAGAAAAGAAATCACAGAACAAACAAAAAAAATCAAAAAAAGAACCTGTTTCCAAGAAAAATTCAAGAGGCAGAAAAAGTACGCCGCTTTGGGCTTTATCAAACTGGACAACAAGTTACGGATACAATGAATTACTGTCGAGAAATATTAATACAGACCATAACTTACTGAAAATACATACCGGAGCAATTGCTTATAATTATAATATTACGCCGAAAAATATTAAACCTTTTTCAAAAGTAAAACTGTTTCGTAAAAAAGCGTTCCGCATCATAAAAGATTTTAATTTTTATTACATGCCGTCGATGATAGCATTCAGAACAGATATGCGAAAATCGTATAATGAAATTTTGCTTCGTAATATTGAAAACTCAGATGTTTTATTAGATGAAACTTATGACAAACAATTTACGTGGAACAGAAATTACGATTTAAGATACAATTTATCACGAAATTTAAAATTTACATACAGTGCAAATAATCAAGCATGGATTGGTGAACCCGTAGGGAAAATAGATAAATCAGATGAGCAGAAATGGAACGATTATAAAAACAGCGTTATCGACAGTCTTAAAAGTTACGGCAGAACAACCGATTTTCACCAAAAACTGAACGGTACCTGGAATATTCCGATTAATCAATTGCCCCTACTCGATTGGGTAAATGCAAATGCCCGATACGATGCCGATTATTATTGGACAATCGGTCCGAGAACTGCAGATTCTTCAATTAATTTGGGAAATACCATACGAAATAATCGACGCATGCAATTATCGGCACAAGCAAATTTTGACAGATTGTACCGAAAAGTAAAATTTTTAAAAAGTGTCGATAATAAATTTAAAGGCAGAAAGAAAAAAACAACTAAGAAATTTAAAGATGTGAAGTTTTCAAAAGATAATGTGACTTTAAAAAAGAATAAACCGCGAAGTATCACACATAATCTTAAAACTGAGAATGTTAAAGCAAAAGCAATTGACCGTAAAGGGAAAGAAATAAAAGGACGAACAGAAATCGTAAACGAAAATAAAATCAAATTTTACGCTGAAGAGTCCGGGAAAAAAGTAAAGATAAGCATTACCGGGAAAAAAGAAGTGAAAGAAAATTTTTTCCGAATTTTCTCTGATTATACGCTTTATGCATTGATGTCCGTCAGGAATGTTTCATTGACCGTTTCCCAAAATAACGGAAGTGTGATTCCCGGCTACACGAAAAAATCCAATTATCTCGGTTTTGAAAAACTCAAGTTAAAGAATTTAAGCACAAATGCTCCCGGCTGGAAATTTATTACCGCTGTTCCGGATTCAACATTCGCGGAAACGGCGGCGGCATATCGTTGGTTATCAGGTGACAGTTTATTAAATACACCGGTTGTGCAAACGAGTGATATCACCTACAACTTTAAAACAACTTTGAAACCGGTTAAAGGATTAAGAATTGATATTACTGCGGACAGAAGAGAAAGTAAGCAAAATAAATCATACTGGGTGGAAGATTATTCCGGTAAAATAAAATCTCAAAACAAATCGGCTGACGGTTCTTTTTCAATGAGTTTTTTAAGTATTCGAACGGCTTTTGATAAAATTAACGATTCGACCTTCAATTCAGCAATTTACACGCAATTTTTAGAATACAGAACAAATGTTGCAAACCGATTAGCCGATGAAAGAGTCAATTCAGGAATTTCCTATGACCGAACTCAACTCAATAATGATTCTTTACCGGCAGATAATATCATCAATCAATTTCCCTACGGCTATAATCCGACATCCAAAGATGTGATGCTGCCGGCATTTTTGGCAGCTTATTCAGGTCAAGATGTGAATAAAATCGGCTTAGGCATGTTTCCTGTTTTACCTTTTCCGAATTGGCGTTTGAAATACGACGGATTAACATTTTATGATGCCGTACAAAAATACTTTAAACGTATTACGATTAACCATGCTTATCGTTCATCGTATACGGTTTCATCGTATCAGTCAAATTCTGCATATATTGAGGATAAAGATACACCCGGATTTACATTGGTACAAGACGAATTAACAAGCACCTATTTTGTCCCCGAATTCACGGCTGATGTTGTTACCATAGACGAAAAATTTGTTCCGCTTGCCGGAATTGATATGCAATGGAAAAATGATATGTCCACCAAATTGGAATACAAACAATCTCGAATGTTAACATTAAGTTTCAGTAATAATACCATTACGGAATTAATTCGTAAAGAATACGTCATTGGTTTCGGCTATAAAGTGCCCGATCTTGAAATTCCGATGATGATTCAAGGCAATCAAAAATTATTTAAAAGTGATTTGAATTTCCGTTTTGATTATACCAACAGTAATAATCTTGCAATTATCAGAACAATTAATGCAAACAATAATCAATTATCTGCAGGGCAAAGAAACCATTCGGTTAAAGTCAGTGTAGATTATAATTTGGATAAAGTAACTTTACGTTTATTTTACGACCGAATTGTAAATAAACCGCGTGTTACTACTTCATTTAACACGTCAAACACTCATATCGGTTTCAGTTTGCGATTTAATTTGGCAAATATATAGCAGTCGGATAGCTTTTTCAAAGTTCAAATTTAATAAATTGCATAAAAAACATCGCCGTATTTTTTTTTATACAATTTTAATTATCTAATTTCGAAGAATATAAAAAAATTAAAAAATATTCATAAACAATTTAAATTTAACGCATTATGAATTTACCCGAAAATTTAAAATATACAAAAAACCATGAATGGTTAAGAATTGAAGGCGATGAAGCTTATGTAGGCATTACGGATTTTGCTCAAGGTGAACTCGGCGACATTGTTTTTGTGGAAGTTGAAACCGTCGGTGAAGAAATTGAACAAGAAACGATGTTCGGAACCATTGAAGCCGTAAAAACCGTTTCTGATATTTTCATGCCTGTTTCAGGTGAAGTTCTTGAATTTAACACTAAATTGGAAGATACGCCCGAACTCATAAATTCGGATCCTTACGGTGAAGGATGGATTATTAAAATTTCTGTCAAAGATGCTTCAGAAGCCGATAATATATTGTCAAGTACGGATTACGGAAAACTGATTGAAGCATAAGAATTATTTTTATCAATGAATAAAGGGTTGTCTTTCAGGCAATCCTTTTTTATTATATCTTTGTACTATGGAAACAATATTGCCTTTATTATCACTTGTTACGGGATTGATTGCCGGTTGGTTCATTGCCGTTTATTTTTTTAAAAAAACAATGATTCCCAAATCGGAATTTGATAATCTGAAAAAAGAAAAAGAAATTGCGGATTACAGATTGACCACGTCTAATGAATTATTGCAAAAAAACGAAGATGAATTAAATGAGCAAAAAATTCAAACAGAGTTTTTAAGTAATAATCTATCGGAATTAAAAGAGAAAACAGCTTCCCTGAAAACAAATTTGGAAAATAAAGAGCGCGAAACGGAAGAATTAAAAAATGAAATCAGAGAACTTTCCGAAAATTCAGAGTTCTTGAATAAAACGATTACACAATTAAATTCCGAAAAAGTTTCCTTGGAAGAGAAAAATATAAATTTGAATGAGAAATTGCAAACTCAAAAAGCAGAACTGGAAGATATCGGCAAAAAATTCAGTGATGAATTTAAAGTGTTGGCGAACAGTATATTGGAAGAAAAAAGCAAACGATTTACCGAACAAAATCAAACCAATATCAAAACTCTATTAGAACCACTCGGCGAAAATATTAAAGAATTTAAAAAACGGGTAGAAGAAACTTACGATAAAGAATCGAAACAACGATTTTCCCTGGAAGAAAAAATAAAAGAGCTTGTATTGTTAAATAATAAAATCAGTGAAGAAGCCTCAAACCTTACAAAAGCCCTGAAGGGCTCCTCCAAAACGCAAGGTGATTGGGGTGAAATGATTTTGGAAAGCATTTTGGAAAATTCCGGATTGGAAAAAGGCAGAGAATTTTTTGTTCAGGAATTTATTCGGGACGAAACCGGCAGAACAATCAAAACAGCTGACGGAAAGAAAATGCAGCCCGACGTCATGTTGAAATATCCGGACGGAAGAACTGTTATTATTGATTCAAAAGTCAGTTTAACTGCTTACGAACGTTACAATTCTGCCGATGAAGAAAATGACATGAATACTTTTTTAAAAGAGCATATTCGTTCCGTTAAAAGTCATATTGACGAATTAAGTGCAAAAAGTTACGATTCTTATACCGATTCCTTAGATTTCGTAATGATGTTTGTCCCTGTGGAACCGGCCTATTTAATTGCCGTGAAACATGAACCGCAAATATGGAATTACGCATATAATAAGAAAGTGTTACTGATAAGTCCGACAAATTTAATTGCTGCATTAAAACTTGTTGCCGATTTGTGGAAACGCGATAAACAAACAAAAAATGCCGTTGATATTGCTGAAAGAGGCGGACAATTGTATGATAAATTTGTCTCTTTTATCGAAAGCTTGGAAGATGTCGGCTCAAATCTCAAAAAAACACAAAAAAGCTATAACGAAGCATTCGGCAGACTTTCCGAAGGACGCGGAAATTTAATCAGTCAGGTTGAAAAATTGAAAGAACTCGGAGCCAAAGCACAAAAAA
>JANTGL010000118.1 GCA_024762915.1 Bacteroidales bacterium
CAATTCTACGGTTCCTGAAGATTCTGAAATAATCAAAGCATTATAAGGATCCCATTCACAAATTAAATCACCCTTTGAAATTTTTCCGGCTTTCACATATAATTTTGAACTGTACGGAATTGAGTAGCTCGTAAGTTGAATACCGGTGTTCTCATCAAAAACTTTCATTTCAGTCATTCTGCTGACAACGATATTTTGTTTTTCACCGTTTTTTTCAGCTTCAACCGTTCTGAGTTCTTCAAATTCACAAATTCCGTCATATTTAGCGGAAATACTGTTTTCAGATGCAGCACCTCCGGCAACACCCCCGACGTGGAATGTACGCAGTGTTAACTGAGTACCCGGTTCACCGATTGATTGTGCTGCAATAACTCCGATTGCTTCGCCTTTCTCAACCATTCTTCCGGATGATAAATTACGTCCGTAACATTTTGCACAAACTCCTTGTCTGGTTTCACAAGTTAATACGGAACGAATTTCAACATTTTCTATCGGAGAATCTTCAATTTCTTGTGCAATTTCTTCGGTAACTTCTTCCCCTGCCGATATAATCAAATGATTATCATTGGGATGATAAATATTGTGTACGGTTGTTCTTCCGAGAATACGATCATATAAGGTTTCAACAACTTCATCTTTATTCATAATCGTTGTTGCTTCTAAACCTCTTAAAGTTCCGCAATCTTCTTCCGTTATTACAACATCTTGCGCAACATCAACCAAACGTCGTGTTAAATACCCTGCATCTGCAGTTTTTAATGCCGTATCAGCCAAACCTTTACGAGCACCGTGAGTAGAAACAAAATATTCCAAAACAGATAAGCCTTCTTTAAAGTTTGATAAAATCGGATTTTCAATAATTTGTCCGGTTGTTGCTCCTGATTTTTGCGGTTTTGCCATCAATCCTCTCATTCCGGATAACTGACGAATTTGTTCTCTTGAACCCCGAGCACCGGAATCCAACATCATAAACACAGAATTAAATCCGTCTTTATCTTTACTAATGGTATTCATGACTTGTTGAGTCAAACGTGCATTTGTATGTGTCCAAATATCAATAATTTGGTTATATCGTTCATTATTTGCAATAAATCCCATATTAAAGTTATTCATCACTTCTTCAACTTGACGATATCCGTCATCAACCATTTCTTGTTTTATTTCAGGAATAATAACGTCATCCAGATTAAATGATAATCCGCCTTCAAATGCCATCCGATATCCTAAGTTTTTAATATCATCAAGAAATTTTGCCGTTTTAGATGTTCCGCAAACTTTCAAAATATTTCCGATAATCGTCCTTAAGGATTTTTTCGTTAATACGTCATTTATAAAACCAACTTCATCAGGAACATATTTATTGAAAATAACACGTCCGACTGTTGTTTCAATTATTTCATCATTAATCAAAACTTTAATTTCGGCATGCATATCAACGGCATCTTCATTAAGAGCAATGGTAACTTCTTCAGGAGAATAAAAAGTTAAGCCTTCTCCTTTTACCTTCATTTCTTCGGTTGATTTTTTTGCTTTTGTAATATAATATAATCCCAAAACCATATCCTGTGAAGGAACCGTAACCGGTGCGCCGTTTGCTGGATTTAAAATATTATGTGATGCTAACATCAATACTTGAGCTTCCAAAATAGCTTCATTTCCCAGAGGTAAATGAACAGCCATTTGGTCACCGTCAAAGTCGGCATTAAAACCCGTACACACTAAAGGATGCAATTGAATTGCTTTACCTTCAATCAACTTAGGTTGAAATGCTTGAATACCAAGCTTATGCAATGTCGGCGCACGGTTTAATAAAATCGGATGACCTTTTAAAACATTTTCGAGAATATCCCAAACTACGGCATCTCTTCTGTCAACAATTTTCTTTGCAGATTTTACGGTTTTTACGATACCTCTCTCAATTAACTTCCTGATTATAAATGGTTTGTATAACTCAGCGGCCATTTCTTTCGGAATACCGCATTCATGAAGTTTTAATTCAGGACCGACAACAATTACCGAACGAGCAGAATAATCAACCCGTTTACCAAGTAAATTTTGTCTGAAACGACCTTGTTTTCCTTTCAAACTGTCACTTAAAGATTTTAACGGTCTGTTTGCTTCCGTTGTAACAGCACTGGATTTTCTCGAATTATCAAATAATGAATCTACGGCTTCTTGAAGCATTCTTTTTTCATTTCTCAAGATCACTTCAGGAGCTTTAATTTCAATCAATCGTTTTAAACGATTGTTTCGAATAATCACTCTGCGATATAAATCATTTAAGTCAGATGTTGCAAAACGACCTCCGTCAAGCGGAACCAAGGGTCTTAATTCAGGAGGAATTACAGGTAAAACCTTTACAATCATCCATTCCGGTTTATTAATATTTTTTGATGCATTCAATGCATTAACAACATTTAATCTTTTCAGCGCTTGGCTTTTTCTTTGTTGTGAGGTTTCCGTATTAGCGGCTACTCGTAATTCAACTGCTAATTTTTCTAAATTTATTTGATGCAATAATTTTTCAATTGCTTCGGCACCCATTTCGGCAATAAATTTATTCGGATCCTCATCCGGAAGTAAATGATTATCTTTAGGTAAAGATTCAATAATTTCAATGTATTCTTCTTCTGAAAGAAAATCCATAAAATTAACGCCGTCTTCTTGTTTAACTCCGGGTTGAATTACGACATATTTTTCATAATAAATAATGGAGTTCAATTTTTTAGTAGGTATTCCCAATAAATATCCCAATTTATTCGGAAGCGAACGAAAATACCATAAATGAACCACGGGAACAACTAATGAAATATGTCCGGTTCTTTCTCTTCTGACCTTTTTTTCCGTTACTTCAACACCGCATCGATCACAAACAATTCCTTTATAACGAATCCTTTTATATTTACCGCAATGACATTCATAATCTTTTACGGGACCGAAAATGCGTTCACAAAATAATCCGTCACGTTCCGGTTTATATGTTCGATAATTAATTGTTTCAGGTTTTAAAACTTCACCAAAAGAACGTTCCAATATTTCTTCGGGAGAAGCTAAACTAATGACAACTTTTGAAAAATCATTATCAGTATTATTTTTTTGTCTGAAAGCCATATTTATATTTTAAAAAAATGTAATTAGATAAATGAAATTTAATTTGCAATATTTATTCTAAACCAATATGCAAACCTAAACCTCTAAGTTCGTGTAAAATAACTTTAAACGATTCGGGAACACCCGGTTTCGGTAAAGTTTTTCCTTTAACAATTGCTTCATATGCTTTTGCCCTTCCGACAACATCATCCGATTTTATGGTAAGCATTTCTTGCAGAATATTTGCAGCACCGTATGCTTCAAGAGCCCAAACCTCCATTTCACCAAATCGCTGTCCGCCGAATTGAGCTTTACCTCCTAAAGGTTGTTGAGTAATTAATGAATACGGTCCGATTGAACGTGCATGCATTTTATCATCAACCATGTGTCCCAACTTAAGCATATAAATGACACCTACGGTTGCAGGTTGATGAAATTTCTTTCCTGTTCCTCCGTCATATAAGTATGTTCTTCCGTATCTCGGAACATCTGCTTTATCTGTATATTCATTAATATCATCCAAAGAAGCACCGTCAAAAATAGGTGTGAAAAATTTAACACCGAGCTTCTGACCGGCCCATCCGAGAACCGTTTCATAAATTTGGCCTAAATTCATACGAGAAGGAACACCTAAAGGATTTAAAACAATATCTACAGGCGTACCGTCTTCTAAGAAAGGCATATCTTCATCACGTACAATACGTGCAACAATCCCTTTATTTCCGTGACGTCCGGCCATTTTATCACCAACTTTAATTTTACGTTTCTTAGCAATATAAACTTTTGCTAATTGCAAAATTCCTATCGGTAACTCATCGCCGACAGTAATACTGTATTTTTTACGTCGGTATTTTCCTTGAATTTCTTTAAATTTAATCGTATAATTATGAAGTAAGCGTTCGATTAATTTATTTGTTTTATCATCAGTTGTCCAATTTACGGGATTAACAGAGATATAATCAATCTCTTTTAATTTTTTTAACGCAAATTTCTTTCCTTTCGGAATAATCTCAACATTAAGAAAATCAAATACTCCTTGAGATGTTTTTCCGTTTACCAAAACAAATAATTTATCAACAAGTTTCTCGTATAATTGAGAAAGTTCTCTTTCTTGTTCAAAATCGACCTTTTCAATAAGCGGTTTTTCTGCATTTTTAACTTTTTTGCTCTTCATTGAACGAGAAAAAAGTTTTTTATCAATTACAACCCCTTTTAATGAAGGAGATGCTTTTAAAGATGCATCTTTCACATCTCCTGCTTTATCACCGAAAATAGCACGTAACAGTTTTTCTTCGGGAGAAGGATCGGACTCACCTTTCGGTGTAATTTTACCGATTAAAATATCACCGGGGTTGACATGAGCACCAATTCGAATCATTCCGTTTTCATCCAATTGCCTTGTTGCTTCTTCGCTGACATTCGGTATATCCGGGGTTAATTCTTCCATACCTCGCTTAGTATCACGGACTTGCAATATGTGCTCAACGACATGTATTGATGTAAAAATATCTTCTCTAACCACTCTTTGTGAAATAACAATCGCATCCTCAAAGTTATATCCTTTCCAAGGCATAAATGCAACTTTAAGATTTCTTCCTAAAGCTAATTCAGCTTTATCTGTTGAGTATCCGTCAGTTAAAATTTGACCGTTTGTTACTTTATCTCCTTTACTGACAACGGGAATTAAATTTACCGTTGTATTTTGATTTGTTTTTCTGAATTTCGGTAATCTGTATCTGACTGTATCGTCTTCAAAACTTACAAATTTTTCATCTTCCGAACGTGCATATCTGATAACAATTTCATCTGCATCAACATATTCTACAACACCGTCACCTTCAGAAAAAATTTGATTTCTTCCGTCTCGAACAACAATCGGTTCGATACCTGTACCTACAATCGGAGCATCACAAGTAACTAAAGGTACGGCTTGACGCATCATATTGGATCCCATCAAAGCTCTGTTCGCATCATTATGTTCTAAGAAAGGAATTAATGATGCCGCAATAGAAGCAATTTGATTAGGTGCAACATCCATATAGTCAAGTTTTTCCTTTTCAATATACGGAAAATCACCTTGTGAACGTGCTTTAATTCTTTCGGATTGCAATTCGCCTTTTGAATCAAAATTTGAATTTGCTTGTCCTATAATTTTATTATCTTCTTCTTCAGCACTTAAATAGATGACACCTTTTTCAGTTATATCAATTTTACCTGAAATTACTTTTCTGTAAGGTGTTTCGATAAAACCCAGAACGTTAATTTTAGCATACACACACAAAGAAGAAATCAAACCGATATTAGGACCCTCAGGCGTTTCAATCGGACATAATCTGCCGTAATGTGTATAATGGACGTCACGAACCTCAAATCCGGCACGTTCTCTTGATAAACCACCGGGTCCTAAAGCTGACATTCTTCGTTTATGAGTCATTTCAGCCAAAGGATTCGTTTGATCCAAAAACTGAGATAATTGATTCGTACCGAAAAATGAATTAATAACAGATGATAAGGTCTTGGCATTTATCAAATCAATGGGAGTAAACACCTCATTATCACGAACATTCATACGTTCACGAATGGTTCTTGCCATTCTTGCCAATCCTACTCCGAATTGGTTTCCTAATTGTTCACCAACCGTTCTTACTCTTCTGTTACTTAAATGGTCAATATCATCAACATCAATTTTTGAATTAATTAATTCAATCAGATATTTAATAATTTCCGTAATATCTTCTTTTGTAAGAATTCGAGTTTCTTCAGGAATATTCAGTCCGAGCTTTTTATTCATTTTATATCTCCCGACGCTTCCTAAGTCATATCTTTTGTCTGAAAAGAATAAATTCTCAATAACTTCTCTCGCAGTTGATTCGTCCGGTGGTTCAGCACTTCTTAATTGTCTGTAAATGTAAAGAACGGCTTCTTTTTCGGAGTTGCAAGGATCTTTCTGCAATGTACTGTATATCAACGCATAATCAATCGGACTTGAAGATTCTTTATGTAATAATATCGTTTTAGCACCTGAATCAATAATCTGATCAACATGCTCTTCTTCCAAAACTGTTTCTCTGTCAATAATAACTTCATTTCTTTCGATAGAAACAACTTCTCCGGTATCTTCGTCAACAAAATCTTCAATCCAAGATTTAAGAACTCTGGCCGCTAACTTTTTCCCGACGGAATTTTTTAATGCTGTTTTAGTTACTTTAAGTTCATCGGCAAGATTAAAAATTTCTAAAATTTCTTTATCACTTTCATATCCGATAGCTCTTAAAAGAGTCGTCACAGGTAATTTTTTCTTTCTGTCGATATAAGCATGCATCACATTGTTAATATCGGTTGCAAATTCTATCCAGGAACCTTTAAAAGGAATAATTCTGGCAGAATAAAGTTTTGTACCGTTTGCATGCAAACTTTGACTGAAAAAAACACCGGGTGAACGATGCAATTGAGAAACAATAGCACGTTCCGCACCGTTAATTATAAACGTACCTTTCGGAGTCATGTACGGAATTTGATCAAGATACACATCTTGAATAACGGTATCAAAATCCTCGTGTTCCGGATCGGTACAATAGAGTTTCAATTTTGCTCTGAAAGGCAAACTGTAAGATAATCCTCTTTCCAAACATTCATCAATCGAATATCTGGGAGGATCCAATGTATAATCCAAAAATTCAAGTACGAAATTATTTCTTGTGTCCGTAATCGGAAAATTATCTGTAAAGACTTTATAAAGGCCTTCTGTTTTTCGTTCTTCGTATGTTGAATTTAATTGAAAAAATTCCTGAAATGATTTTAATTGAATTTCAAGAAAATCAGGGTAATCAAGGCTTTGGCCCGTAGATGAGAAGTTAATTCTTTGGTTGGAAGATGTCATCAGCAATAAAGATTTAATAATTGTTTACTAATTACAATAAAAGGTTTAGAGTTAAAATTCATTAACTCTAAACCCTACAAAACTGAAAAATAAAATTATTTCAGTTCGACTTCAGCACCTTCAGCTTCTAATTCTGATTTTAAAGCTTCGGCTTCTTCTTTTGTAACACCTTCTTTGATTGCAGAAGGAGCGCTGTCAACTATTTCTTTAGCTTCTTTTAATCCTGCGCTTGTTAATTCTTTAACTTTTTTAACAACTTTTAATTTAGCAGCACCTGCTGATTTTAAAATTACATCAAAAGATGTTTTTTCTTCGGCAGCACCGGCATCAGCTCCGCCTGCTGCAGCAGCAACAGCCACAGGAGCTGCTGCGGGTTCAATACCGTATTCATCTTTAAGAATATCTGCTAACTCTTTAACTTCTTTTACAGTTAAATTAACTAATTGTTCTGCAAAATCTTTAATATTTGCCATTTTATTAAATTTTACTTGTTTAATTTACTTTTTTTAATTATTTTTTTCTTCAAGAGTTTTTAATACACCGCTAAGCGTATTTCCTCCTGATTGCAATGCCGAAAGCACGTTTTGGACAGGTGATTGTAACATTCCGATAACATCGGCAATAAGTTCATCTTTCGATTTAATTGATACCAATGCATCAATTTGATCGTCACCGAAATAGAATCCTTCTTCTACAAAAGCACCTTTTAAATAAGGCATTTCAAGGTTATTCTTTTTTCGGAAGTCTTTAATGAGCTTAGCCGGTTTGTTTCCTGTTTCAGAAAACATAACGGATGTTTGTCCGGTCAGTGCTTCAAACAATTCTGATAAGTCTTTATCAGACTTTTCAATCGCTTTTTTTAATAAGGTATTTTTTGCTATAACTAACTCAATCTCATTTTTATAGCATTCTTTTCTCAAATTTACGGTATCTCCGGCATTTAAACCGAGAGAATCAGTAATATAAATATGAGATGCTTTATTGATTTTATCAGTTAATACATCAATTACCTGATTTTTTTCTTCACGTGTCATAATCAGATTATTTGAAATTTTTAATTCTCAGAAATAACTGA
>JANTGL010000119.1 GCA_024762915.1 Bacteroidales bacterium
GGTGATGACAGAACTTCTCCTTTTGTAAATGACAGACATGACGGTATTTCAAGAAGAGCTTCTATGAATTCTCATGACTGGTACGGAGCAATTTCTAATTATCACAATAATATTAATGATAATTTAAGTTTTGACTTTGGTGTTGATTTAAGAACATATTCAGGTTATCACTACAGAGTAGTTAATAATATATTAGGTGCAGACAGTTATTTTGATAACAGAGACAGAAACAATCCGGACAGAACAATTGTTTCAAGTCAATTTGTCGAAGCAAATCCTAATTGGAATCCTTTTATTGACATTAAAGGACAAGAAAAAATTGAATACTTTAATCAAGGTAATGTAAGATGGGGAGGTTTATTCGGACAAATAGAATATAAAACCGAAAAATACTCTGCTTTTATACAAGCCGGGGGTTCAAATCAACAATTCCAACGTATCGACTACTTTAATTTACCGAGAGATGTTGACGGAGACGGTGTTGATGAACCTCAAGCTTCTGATTGGGTTTCTTTAATGGGCGGAAATATCAAAGGCGGTTTTAATTATAATATAAATGAAAACCATAATGTATTTGTAAATACAGGTTTCTACAGTAAACAACCTCTATTTAGAGCAGTATTCCCTAATTATACAGACAATAACACTAACGACGGTTTAAAAAATGAAAAAGTTATTGCTTATGAAGCAGGATACGGTTTTACAAATAAAAATTACAAACTTAAATTAAACCTTTACCAAACATCTTGGAATGACAGATTTGCATTAGTTTCAGGTTATTTTGATACCGACAATGACGGAATAACTGAAACAAGAGGTGAAGCTAAATTATACGGTATTAAAGAAATTCATACGGGTGTTGAATTGGAGGCATCTGCTAAATTCGGAAAATTAAAAGTTTTCGGAATGTTCTCTATGGGTGACTGGAAATATGCCAGCAATGTTACGGCTCCTTTTTATGATGAAAACAACGATCCTATCGGAACAGAAGTAAAAACATTATATTTAGACGGTGTAAAAGTTGGCGATGCAGCTCAATTAACTTCAAGAATTGGTGCAAACTATAATATTATTAAAGGATTATATATTGATGCCAATTATTTTTATGCTGATAACTTATATGCTAATTTCGATCCTACATCTTTTACTGATCCGGAAGGTACTAATGAAGCTCTTAAGCTCCCCGGATACGGTTTAGTAGATGCAAGCTTAACTTATAAATTCAATTTTAAAAACAGCAATCGATTGACTGCCAGATTTTCTATGAATAATGTATTAGACAATCATTATATTTCAGAATCCGATACTAATATTCCTTTAGAAACCGGTGATGAAGCATGGAACGGTATTAATACTTCTAACCGTGTATTCTTCGGTTGGGGAAGATCTTGGAATATCAGTTTAAAATACAGATTTTAAGATTAATTACCTTTTTACAAAAAACCGCCGGAAATTCGGCGGTTTTTTTTATACCGAAATTGTCATTCCGGCAGAATTGTCTAAACTCTTTTATTTTTCGCCTCCCACATAGGATAGCATTAATCATACTGAATATCTGTAATTTACAAAAATACGGCAACTTTATATTTTCACATTTATATTCTTATCCGCAAAAAATCTGTCATTTATTCACTTTATTATCTCCGGCATACCGATTGTAAAATACCGATAGGATTTGAAAAGAAACAAATGATGATTAAAGTAAATTCTTTACAAGATTTTAAAGAAAAAACAAGAAAGCAAAACAACTACTGGTTATTAATACATAAAAGCAGTTCGGAACAAAGTGATTGTGCAAACAAAAATATTACTTATGCCGTTACAAAAGCAAAATCCGAAATTAATGTTTTTGTTGCTGATGTTAACAATGTCAGGGATATTCATCCTGAATATTCCGTAACTTCAGTCCCCACTTTGTTAAAATTTGAAAATGCCGAATTTAAAGGGACTTACAAAGGATGCAACGATACTGATTATTACACGTCTTTATTTTCAAACTCATTTTTTACTGCTTCAAATAACGACACCGGGAAACAACAAAAAAGCGTTACCGTTTATTCCACACCGACATGTTCTTGGTGTAACCGATTAAAAACGTATCTTCGCGAAAATAATGTAAAATTCAGAGATATTGATGTTTCAAAAGATCAAAAAGCAGCGGAAACAATGGTAAAACGCAGCGGACAACAAGGTGTTCCGCAAAGTGTCATTTCCGGACAAACAATTATCGGTTTCGATAAAGCAAAAATAGACAAATTATTAGGATTATAAACTTAGAGACAGTCCGGCAGGCTGTCTCAATATTAAAATTAATACGATTTAACATAATTAATAACAATTAAAACGATATAAAAATGAGAGAATTACAACCTTTAAACGAAAATGTATTGCTTGAATTAAACGAAAAAACAGGCGAACAAAAAACGGCAAGCGGAATTATTATTCCCGATTCTGCAAAAGAAAAAGAATTGACAGGTAAAGTTGTTGCTTTAGGAAACATTGAAAATCCCGGAATTTCCGTCGGAGATACGGTTTTATATAAAGAATTTTCCGGAAACGAAATTGAATTTGACGATAAGAAATATTTATTTATTCCTTATGCCGATGTGTTAGCTAAAGTTGTTGAAACTGAAGCGATATAACTTATTGACTTTCCAAGTTTTTAAAACTTGGAAAGTCCTTTTTTACAATATTTTACCCTTCTCCGGATAATCAACCGTAAAGTGCAAACCTCGACTTTCTTTGCGGGCTTTTGCCATTTTAATTATCAAATAAGCAATATTAACCGCATTACGAAGCTCACAAATTTCCCTCGAAACTTTTGACCGATCATAAAGTCGTTGAGTTTCTCTGTAGATTATCTCTAACCTGTCCAATGCTCTGTTTAAACGTAAATTAGAACGAACAATCCCGACATAATAAGTCATAATTTGTTGCAATTCTTTAAATTCCTGCGTTATCAAAATCATTTCTTCGGGATGGGTCATTCCTTCATCATGCCAAATCGGAATATCTTCATTAATTTGAATCGTATTAAATATTTTTGAAGCAGATTCTGCAGCTTTATCGGCATACACTAAAGCTTCAAGCAATGAATTTGATGCTAATCTGTTGGCACCGTGTAATCCGGTAGAAGAACATTCCCCGGCAGCATATAAATGCTTTACGGATGTTTTTGCTTCTTCGTCAACTTTCACACCGCCGACCAAATAATGGGCTGCCGGAGCAACGGGAATATAATTTTTCGTAATGTCGATTTCTAAAGTCAAACATTTTTCATAAATATTCGGGAAATGTGATTTTAATTTCTCGGCATTCAAATGTGTCGCATCTAAATACACAAATTCATCTCCGCTTATTTTCATTTCGGTATCAATGGCACGAGCCACAATATCACGTGGTGCCAAATCTTTTCGTTCATCATATTTAATCATAAACGCTTCTCCTTGCTTATTTCTTAAAATTGCACCGAAACCTCTTAAAGCTTCCGTAATTAAATAGGAAGGCCGTTCATTTTTATTATACAATGCCGTCGGATGAAATTGCACAAATTCCATATCGGTTATGAGAGCTTTTGCTCTGTATGCCATTGCAATACCATCGCCGGTTGCAACTTTCGGATTCGTTGTAATATCATAAATATTGCCCAAACCGCCGGTTGCCAAATACGTTATTTTTGAAAGAAATCGCTCTGTCTTATCTGTTTCCGGATTTAAAGCATAGGCACCGTAACACTCAATATCACTTTTATTCCTAATAACCGTGTAACCCAGATGATGTTGGGTAATAATATCAACGGCATAATAATTCTCAAAAACAGTAATATTTTTATTTTTCAGAACTTGTTCCGTTAAAGCACGCTGAATTTCATATCCGGTATTATCTTTATGATGAAAAATACGATTATCGGAATGTCCGCCTTCTTTTCCCAAATCAAATGTCCCGTCGGCTTTTTTGTCAAATTGCGCCCCGAGTTCGATAAGTTCTTTAATCATTTCAGGACCTTCGGTAACCACGGTTCTGACAACTTTTTCGTTACAAATTCCGTCTCCGGCAATCAGGGTATCCCGGATGTGATTTTCGTATGAATCATTCACTTTTTGTACCGTCGCAATGCCGCCTTGTGCATAACTTGTATTGGTATTATCAATTTTGCTTTTTGTTACGACATTTACCGTTCCGAATTCCGAAACTTTTAATGCATACATTAAGCCGGCAAGCCCGGAACCGATTACTAAAAAATCTGATTTATGTCTCATTAAATAATATTTACAACTACAAAAGTAAATAAATGATTATTTTCTCAATAATAATCTTGAATCTTTTATCTTTTTAATAGATTTGCAAAAAAATATTCTTTATGCAGAAAACAATTTTAATTACCGGAGGTGCCGGTTTTATCGGTTCCCATGTTATCAGATTATTCGTTAATAAATATCCCGAATATAAAATAATTAATCTTGATGCTTTAACGTATGCAGGAAATCTTGAAAATCTGGAAGATATCAGTTCAAAATCGAATTATATTTTTGAAAAAGGCGATATAACCGATGCTGAATTTATAAACAATCTGTTTGAAAAATATCAATTTGACGGCATCATTCATCTCGCGGCCGAATCACATGTTGACCGATCAATTGCCGATCCCGGAGCATTTATAAAAACAAATATTCTCGGAACGGTAAATTTGTTGAATGCAGCAAGAAATCTCTGGAAAGATAATTATGAAAACAAACGTTTTTATCATATTTCTACGGATGAAGTTTACGGTTCCTTAGGCAATGAAGGTTTTTTTGAAGAATCAACGGCTTATGACCCGCGAAGTCCCTACTCTGCTTCAAAAGCAAGTTCCGATCACCTTGTGAGAGCATATTTGCACACCTACAAATTGCCCGCCGTAATCACCAATTGTTCAAATAATTACGGACCCAATCAATTTCCTGAAAAATTAATTCCTCTGGCAATCAATAATATAAAACATAATAATCCTATTCCGATATACGGAAAAGGCGAAAATATCAGAGATTGGTTATATGTTATTGACCATGCCAATGCCGTTGATTTGGTTTTTCATAAAGGAACAAACGGGGAAACCTATAATATCGGCGGCAATAACGAATGGACAAATATTGATTTAATTCATAAACTTTGCGAAATAGCAGATCGTAAACTCGGCCGTAAACAAGGCGAATCAGCCAAGCTTATAACATTTGTGAAAGACAGAGCCGGCCATGATTTACGTTATGCCATCGACTCTTCAAAAATACAAAAAGAACTCGGGTGGAAACCGTCCTTAAGGTTTGAAGAGGGTATTGAAAAAACACTTGATTGGTATTTGCAAAACGAAGGCTGGATGCAAAGAATAATTGACGGTTCTTACGAAAAATATTATGAAGAACAATATGAAAACCGTTAATAGCTTTCACCGAATTTAAACCTTTTATATTTTTTCATGTCAAAGATGCAAACAAACAAAAATTAACAATTTAAAAAATCAAACGACATGAAAAACAAAAATTTAGTAATTACGGCACTTTTTATTTTTCTTGCAGCCGGTGTTTTTGCACAACCGGGAAATATGCAACAAAACAAAAAAGGCGGAGGAATGTTTATGAATATTCCGGATTTAACGGAGGCACAAAAAACTCAGTTAAAAGAAATGCGAACAGCAAATATGAAAGAAATGATGCCTTTAAGAAATGCACTTAAAGAAAAACAAGCACATCTTCAAACAATACAAACGGCTGACAATCCGAATATGAATGAGATTAATACATCAATTGATGAAATTGGTGCCATTAAAATAAAAATGGCAAAAAGTCATGCTGCATTTCGTCAAGAAGTCAGAAAAATTCTAACGGATGATCAACGCATATATTTTGATATGCATGTCGGACAAATGCACAAAAAAATGATGAGGAAAAAAGGTCCGCAAGGAAAAATGATGAATAAATAAATTAACAGTTTTTTGATTAGCCGGACTTTTGAAAGTTCGGCTTTTTTATTTTCTTAATCCTTCCGTACAATTTCTGCAAATATCAATTTGTTTTCTGTCTGTTAAAAGTTTTTTTCTGAAATTTATTGATTCCGAATTATTATTTATCTCAGAAAAATTCAGTTCATTCATATTCCCGAAATCGTAATCGGCATCTTTATCAAAACAGCAAGGCAATACATCACCGGAATTTGTAATAACGGCAGATTCCCAAAGCCGTTTACAACGATTTTTTAACTTACTTTTTATTTGGTATTCTCCGTCGGTATTTTTTTCATAGCGGGAATATTTTGGCACTGACGGAATTAAAGAACCGGCATTTTTATAGTCATAAATTTGTGCCGATTTTAATTCAAGTTTATCAACTTTCAGTTCTTTACTTAACTTTTTTATATCCGGAATTTGGTGTTCATTAAAACGAAAAACAATAAATTGAATCACAATATACGGCGTTTTTGATTTTAATTTTTCGCGCCAAAAAACAATGTTTTTAATTCCTTGAATCGCCGTTTCTAAATCCCCTCCCTTTCTGTATTTTTCATAAACTTCTTGTGTTGTTCCGTCAATTGAAATAATTAATTTATCCAAACCGGATTTAACTGTTTTTTTGGCCGACTCCGAATCGAAAAAATGTGCATTCGTTGATGTGCTTGTAAAGATCTTTTTCTTTAAAGAAGCATATTCAAACATTTTAAAAATATCCTTGTTTAAGAACGGTTCACCCTGAAAATAAAATATTAAATTCAACAAATAGGGAGCAAATTCATCAATGATTTTTTGGTATAAAGGAAATTCAATATTTCCCTTAAAACGTTTTAATTCTCCGGTTCCGGAAGGACATTCCGGGCAATGCAAATTACATGTTGCCGTCGGTTCGACAGAAATACTCAGCGGAAAACCGTGACGATATGTGTTTTTGAAAGTTAGAGATTTAAAGTAGCTTACATAAACATTAACAGCATTAAGCACTTTCTTAAAACTAATTTTTCTCAAAAAAAGAATATGTAAATTTCTTTTCAAAATAACCAAAAAATATTCAACTTATGCAGACAAAAATAAAAGAATTTCCGAGAAATTATTTCTTTAGATAAAGATTTACTGATTTCAGGAAATTTTGACCGTAAAATCAAATACCTGAATGTCTTTTTTTAAAAAAAAATTCCTACTTTTGCATTCAATTAAAATTTAAGATAAAAATAGGTTTTTATGTTTCATAATTCTAAAATCGGACTTGTTATATTATTAAGCTTTTTTATGGTGATGTTCTCACAAAGAGCTTATTCTCAACATGAAGAAAACAAAGTTAAAGAAGCCGAAGAAAAATTTAATCCCGGAGAAATGATTATGGAACATGTAGGAGATGCCTATTCTTGGCATATTATGACCATCGGCGAGCATCATATTGAAATTCCTCTGCCTGTTATTCTTTACAGCAAACATTCGGGTTTTCATGTATTCATGTCATCTGAATTTCATCACGGTCACAAAACTTATAAAAATTTTAAAATTGCCGAAGGAAAAGAGAATCCGCTTAAAGGAAAAATTGTTGAGGATATTAATGAAGAGGAAATACGCCCTATTGATATTTCAATAACAAAAAATACACTTTCTTTATTTATCAGTATATTTTTAATTTTTTGGCTTTTCATATCAGTGGCAAAATCATACAAAAAAAGAGAAGGAAAAGCACCGAAAGGAATGCAATCTGCGGTTGAACCTTTAATCATTTTTATAAGAGACGATGTTGCAAAGGCTTCAATCGATGATAAAAAATACATGAAATATTTACCCTATTTGTTAAGCATCTTTTTCTTTATTTTTTTCAATAACCTTTTCGGATTAATTCCGATTTTTCCCGGCGGTGCAAACTTAACAGGTAATATTGCCGTTACAATGGTTTTGGCATTGTTTACTTTTGTAATTACAACATTCAGCGGAAACAAAAATTATTGGGTACATATTTTTAATACACCGGG
>JANTGL010000120.1 GCA_024762915.1 Bacteroidales bacterium
TTTATATCCTTTTGAAAAACTTCAACTCTATAAGCTTGTTTTCCGTTAATTGTGTTTTTTTTATAAAGCTTTGTTTCAGCATGATAAGATACAGTTTCTTCAAAAAATAATAAAATAATAAAAAAGATTAATAAAAACCCATATTTAAATTTTAATATTGACTGCATCTAAAATAATATTTTTATACAAATCAATTTAAAATACAGCATTATTTTTTCACCCGAAAGTGTGATTTTTCAATATATAATAAAAAAATATCAGAGGATTCGTGTTTTTCTTAAAGCTTCAACTCTGTTTTTAACATCTAATTTTAAAAAAATATTTTTGGTGTGTGTTTTAACGGTATTTAAAGATATAAATAATTTTTCGGCAATTTCAGTATTCATATTTCCTTCGGCAATTAATAATAATACGTCTTTCTCTCTTTGAGTTAATTGAAATTCTTTTAATTTTTCTACGATTGATTCTTCTTTATTATTTTCTGATTCAGAATAAGATTTACTGAAATTATCAATTTGGCTTAAATATTCATAAATTTCATTTTGCATTTTTTCAATTTCAAGTGTTTTTAACTTTTTATAATGAAAATATAAATAAAACGCAAATACAATACTTATCAATAATAAAATAATTAAAAGTAATTGAAGAAAAATTTGCTTATGCTGGTTTTGAGTTTGCAGTTGTAAAATTTTTATATCAGATTCTTTTTCTTTTAACTGATATTTAACTTCTAAAGTATTTATTTGTTTAATATTCTCAGCTTTAAACAAGCTATCTTTTATACGATAATGATATTTTAAAAACATGTTTGCATCGTTATATTTATTTTGAGCTTCATAAACTTTTGCAAGTAATTCGGAAGTTTCGGATAACAATTTTGAAAATTTAATAGTTTTTGCTTTTTTCACTGCAGTTAATAAATAATTTTCCGATTTTTTATACTCTTTAATCGTATAATAAAATTCTCCTAGATTCCTGTATATCTGAACCTCACCCGCTATATTATTATTTGTTTTAAAAAGTGTCAGTGCTCTTTTAAAAAACACTTTTGCACTGTCAACATTATTTTTCTTAAAATAAATATATCCGATATTATTTATTACAGTTGCCTTATCAATATCATCAGCCAGTGTTTTATATATATTCAACGATTTTACATAATAATAAAATGCCGAATCTAAATTATTGTCACTTTCATAAACAACACCAATATTTGCCGATACTTGAGCTAATGATTTCTTTTCTTTACTTGCGTTGAGTGCGTATTTATAATATTCAACAGCTTTTGAATTATTATTAATATTTTGATAAAGCACACCTATATTATTACAAACAAAAGCTGTTGATACAGAATCTTTTTGTTTTTTAAAGATTTTTAATGCCTTTAAATAATTATCAATTGCATTTTCATATTTTCCGTTTATTTCCTGAATTACACTAATATTAGTTAACTCTTGTGCGGCTTTAATCTCATTATTTGTTTTTTTATACGATTTATATGCTTTTGTAAAATAATTTTGAGCATAATCATACTTTGATTTTCCGTAAAAAATCAATCCTATTTTATTATAATATCCCGATAAAACAGATTCAGCTGTAGCTGCTTTTAATATTTCATCCGTTTTATTAATTAAAATTACAAGTTCTTGATCAGTCAATGTATCCGAAAATGTTATTTCTTGTATTGCATTATGTATTTTCAAAGAATCTTCAGGGGAAACGGAGGCATTTAATTCAAATTTATTTCTATTACAATAAACCGAAGCAAATAAAACGAAGATAAAAATTATGAAGTGTACTGATTTTTTCATAATTTGATATTTTTATTACTGATTTCGTAAATTTAAGAATTTTTCTTCTAAAAAAGAATTCATCTTTTCAAATAACAAAAAAAGTCGGAATAAAATACCCCGACTTTAATAAAATGATTTTCTTTGTTTGTTAATATTCCAAACCATAATAATCCATTACTTGGTAATAATTATTGACATCGACACCTGCTTTGTCAAGATTATAGAGAATTTCTTGTTGCGGATTTAAGCTTTTTGCTCCGTCATCTGTAATATTTGTTGATTCAATAATAACAACTTTTACCCAATCTATAGCCCAAAGATTCGCGTGAGGTGTAAAGCTCCCATCCATTTCTAAAGATACAATTTGCAAATCATTTGTATGCAAAAACACAGCATAATCACGATAATTTCCGTTCCAAACAGAACCCGGGATTGAATTAATTAAGCCTTGAGCAGTATGTTTCACATATGTTAATATCGCATCATTTTCAATTACGCTGTCTGTAAGGATATCTGTCATATCAATATCCATACCTGCTCCTAATCCCCAGGCAGGATTATTATAAATATAGGTTTGAACATTTGCATTTCCGTCAACACCGTCTTGCCCGTCAGCACCGTCTTTACCGTCAATTCCGTCTTTACCGGCAGGACCTGCGGGCCCCATTTCCCCTTTACAAGAAACAAAAACTGTTAAGACAGTTAATAAAATAACATACATTAATTTTGAAATTGTTTTCATGATACTTTTTTTAGTTAATAAATAATTTTTATCAAATAAATGTAATAAAATCTCTATTCTCTATTTTTTTATTTCAAATACACAAAATCATTGACGAACTATTCATATTATCGGATTAAAAAACATAAATTGTTTAATATTAATAAAATAAAAATTGAATTTCATTTTAATATTAATTGTTAAAATACTTGAAAAGTAATGTAATATCCTCAATTAAGTGTTTTAGCAAACGGTTAAAATATTATACTTTTTTGTCTCTTTTATAAAATTATTATTACTTTACAGTTTCAATAAAATTCTAAAATGTATAATTTTGACCTTGTAATAATAGGAAGCGGAGCTGCCGGATTTTCGGCTGCTTCCAGAGCATTGGATTATAAAAAACATGTCTGTATTATAGAAACCGGAGAAATCGGCGGAGCGGGCATTATGAACGGTGCTTTGGTTTCCAAAACTATGTGGGAACTGTCTTCTGATTATGCCATTGCTTCAAAAGTGAACAGAGGTTACAGAGCATCTGCATTAAACGTTAATTTTCAAGAAGTTCGTAAAACCGTTATTCAAGCAGCAAAAGAAAGGCAATATCAAATATTATCACAAATTGAGACTTTTTCCTGTAATAATTCAAAAAAAGGGTCGATTACTCTGATTAAAGGATTTGCAAAATTCATAGATGAACACACTGTTGAAATAACGAATAATACTGAAACAAAAACAATTTCGGGAAACTATTTCATAATAGCTACAGGCTCACGTCCGCGTGCTTATCCGAATATTCCCGCAGACGGAAAATTAATTTTTAATTCGGACAATATTCTAAATCTAGATAAATTCCCGGAAAGAATGATAATTATCGGATCCGGAATTATCGGTTGTGAATTTGCAACGATTTTTTCTAATTTCGGTCAAACCGAAGTTCATCTTCTTGATCGGACCAATCGTGTTGTTCCCTTCGAAGATGATGATGTCAGCGATTTTGTTTCCGAAAATTTGGAAGCAAACGGTGTAAAAATTCATTACGATGCTTCATTAAGAACCATTCAAAAGAAAGACAATTACTTGGAAGTTGTTTTAGATTATGAAAAAGGAAACAGCAAAGTTCTTGAAGTTGACATTGCTTTGATTGCTATCGGAAGATCGGCTAATACGGAACATATCGGTCTTGAAAATATCGGTTTCCCGGAAGGGAAAAAAGGGGTTATTCATATGGATGAGTTTTGTTCCCTGAAAAATATTAAATACAAACATATTTTTGCTGCCGGAGATATAACCGGACACGGTCAATTGTTTAATATTGCACAAGTTCAAGCCAGGCACATAGTTGATAAGATATACGGTAATTTAACAGAAGAAATTACTTATAAAAATATGTCCACATTAATGTTTTTCAAACCGGAAGTTGCAGCTGTCGGAAGAAATGAAAAACAATTACAAGCAAACAACATTCCTTACAAAGTAGCATATTATTGTAATTCATTAGTAAGCAGAACAATAGCCATGAGGAATGTGAAAGGTTTTGTAAAATTGATTGTAAGCAACGACGGTAAAAACCGCATCCTCGGAATGCGCGCGGCAAGCCCTCAAGCATCGGCTTTTATTGTATCCGTTGCCCACCTTATTGATGAAGAAAACGGTTTGCATGAAGTTTTTAAAACTGTTCACCCCCATCCCGGCGTTACCGAAGGCATTGAAGAATGTATTCGTCTGTTTTATAAATCGTCTGTTTTTAAACCCGAAGCATTTCCGGAAGAAATAAAATATCGTGTGTGGAAACCGGAATAAAATCTCACATTAATCTGAGCTCATATTAAAGCTCTTCAATAGCACAAAGAAATCAAACTGAGTTTTGTCATGCTGAATTTATTTCAGCATCTTTATAAATTTGAATAAATTAATGAGTTAAGTTTCTGAAACTTCTATGCCGTAAAATAAGCAAGTTCAAAATGATATTCACATTCAGATAATTTTTAAGCTCTCAATTTACTCAATTACATTTAATTTTGCTTATATCGAACTCAGTTTACTAATATTATTGTTTGTCTCATTAAAAAACGGAATCTCTTTTGAACAAGAAGTTATATCAATACATTTGGTTATTTAATGTCAAAAAATGTATTGCTAAAAATAATCTTTCTTTTTCATCTCGAATGTTAAACTTATCAAAGTTATTAAACATTGAATTAATTGATCCTGCATTTAAAGCTGCACCAGAAAGTTTAAATGATTTATAATAATTCTTAAAAATATTTTTATTCTTACCTAAATCCTTTATAATTTCCATATAGGAACCCTCATATTTTATCATTATTATATTTACTGTATCATTATGATTATTTCTAAATGATATACCATTTGTCCAAATTTTATTGAAAGTTGATTTTGAAATAGAGTTCAACAAATATTTTTCTTTTTGTTTTGAAATTTTCAAATCTCCGTTCAAATATTTTTGTTTTATTGTTTTAAAATATTTTTTATAACATATAAACAACTTATCATCACATCCTTTTTTTATTTCATTATCAAAAAAATTCAATATTTTATATAAATCATGTATTTCCTCATTATTAAAATATCTATTTATTGAGGCATCGTCTGCTAATTTCAGACTTTTTGATTTATTACAATTAGAAAAAATAATTACAAAAACTAATATAATATTAATACCTTTCATAAAAATTATTTATTCATAATTACTAGATATCAAATTTTATTTCTCTTCTTCACGAACTTGAACCAATCGGTAATATTGCACCAATCCGTCATCATCTTTAGCATCTTTTTTCATATTTCTTCCTAACTTATTAGCATCTTTTGAAAATTTATTCATTTTTTCTACTTTGAAAACAAGATGTTCATTCTTTTTCAATTTAAAGGTTTTAGACCAATCGGCAATGGTATCGGAATCAAAACTGACCTGCAATGTATATTTCCCGGGCAATAATCCTTCAATTTCTGTTTCATCAGAAGGATAAGCATCTTGAGCTTCTTCGTTCAAATACACAATAAATTGTGAGGTTTCTTCTTTTAAATCGGTATAAACTTTTATGTATCCCTGAGAAAATAAATTTAAACTTATGAAACTCAAAACGAAAACAGCAATTATATTTTTCATCATTTTTTAATTATTGGTTTATTAATTTACTTCAAATATTCAACTGCTTTATTTAAAGCCCGTTCTATACCGGAAGCATCAACACCGCCGGCACTTGCAAAATGAGCCGGACCGCCTCCGCCGCCTTTAATTTCTTTTGAAATTTCCCGAATTATTTGTCCGGCATTTAAGTTCTTTTCTTTTATCAAATTATCGGAAATAATCACAACGAGATTGGCTTTCCCGTTATTTGCGGAACCTGCCGTAAAAAACAGATTTTCAATTTCACCTTTCAATTGAAATGCCAAATCTTTTAATTGTTGTGCATTAGCACCTTCAATTTTTTCGGCAATAACATTTATACCGTTAATTTCTTGTAGGTTGTTTTTTAAATCTTGTTTTAAATGTTTTGTTTTTTCTTTTTCAAACTTTTCAAGTAATGATTTAAATTCCTTATTCTCGTTCAAAACTTTTTCGATACTTTCTTTAATATTTTTCGAACTTTTAATGACTGATTTAACATCTTTAAAAGCATTCAGTTCTCTGAAAATATAATTTTCGGCTTCAACGGAAGTGATGGCTTCAATTCTTCGTATTCCGGCTGCAACAGCACTTTCGGATATAATTTTAAAAAAGCCGATTTCTCCGGTTGCTGCCACATGATTTCCGCCGCATAGTTCAATGGAGTCCCCGAATTTAATAACTCTTACCAAATCACCGTATTTTTCGCCGAAAAGAGCTGTTGCACCCATTTTTTTTGCTTCCGGCATAGGAACGGCTCTTTTTTCTTCCAATGAAATATTTTCACGAATTCTTGCATTTACGGTTCGTTCAACTTTTTCAATTTCTTCATCACTCATCTTTTTAAAATGCGAAAAATCAAAACGCAAACGTTTCTCATCAACTAAAGACCCTTTTTGTTCAACATGAACTCCCAGAATATCTCTTAATACTTTGTGCATCAAATGTGTAGCAGAATGGTTTGCCGTTGTTAATTTACGTTTTACTCGGTCAACAACAGCATAAAACCCGGCATTTACATCTTCGGGCAAATTGTCTGCATAATGAATAATTACGCCGTGTTCTTTCTGAGTATCTATGATATTTGTTTTCTTTCCGTTCGCTTCAATAAAACCGGTATCTCCGACTTGTCCGCCGCTCTCGGCATAAAAAGGCGTGTAATTAAAAACCAAATGATATATATCTTTATTTTTTTCCGTAACTTTTCGGTATCGTGTTATTTTTAATTCAGTTTCCAAATGATCGTATCCTATAAATTCTTCAATATCATCTTCGGAGACAGTAATCCAGTCACCTTTTTCACCGGCAGCATCAGCTTTTGAACGATTTTTTTGTTCTGCCATTGCTTCGTCAAAATCTTTCTTACTAATAATTAAATCGTTTTCACGTAAAATAAGTTCCGTTAAACCATACGGAAAACCGTAGGAATCAAATAATGTAAAAACATCTTTTCCGTTTACGACTTTGTAATTATTTTTTTTAGTTTCGGCAATAATTCCGTCAAGCATTCGAATGCCGGTTTCCAACGTTCTCAGAAATGAAATTTCTTCTTCTTGAATCACTTCTTTTATAATTTCCTTTTGTGTATTTAACTCCGGAAATGCCTGTCCCATGTTTTCAATTAAAGGATCAACTAACTGACAGACAAAAGGTTCCTTAATATCAAGAAAAGAATAACCGTAACGCAATGCTCGACGCAAAATTCTGCGAATAACATAACCGGCACCGCTGTTAGAAGGTAATTGGCCGTCGGTAATTGAAAATGCCACTGCACGTAAATGATCGGCAATCACACGCATGGCAATATTTATTTCATTATTAATCCCGTATTTTTTACCGGAAATTTCTTCAATTTTAGTTATAAGTATTTGAAAAATATCGGTATCGTAATTGGATTTTTTACCTTGCACAACCATACATAATCGTTCAAATCCCATCCCTGTATCAATATGTTTTGCAGGAAGACTTTCTAATTTTCCGTTACTCTTTCTGTTATATTGAATAAATACTAAATTCCAAATTTCGATGACCAGCGGATGATCTTTATTTACCAATTCTCTTCCCGTAATTTTAACTTTTTCTTTTTCGTCTCTTAAATCAATATGAATTTCGGAACACGGGCCACACGGACCGCTTGCACCCATCTCCCAAAAATTATCTTTTTTATTTCCGTATAAAATTCGGTTTTCGGGCAGAAACTGTTTCCAATATGATTTTGCTTCGTCATCAGCTTCGGTCCCGTCAT
>JANTGL010000121.1 GCA_024762915.1 Bacteroidales bacterium
GGTAAAAAATCAGGGAAAAATTCTTGATTTACATTTAACCCGATACCGATTATTGAATTTTTAATGTTTAAGCCCGAAACAGAATTCTCAATTAAAATCCCGCATATTTTATTAGTCCCGTAATAGAGATCATTCGGCCACTTAATTTTAAACCCCTCTTTTTCACTATTCAGATAATTAATAATACCGAGAGAAATTACCTTTGATAAATAAAATTGTTCTTGTGCTTTAAGATTTTTGGGAAATGTTAATATACTGAATAATAGGTTTTTTCCTGCTTCGCTTACCCAACTGTTTTCCCTTTGTCCTCTGCCTTTACTTTGTTCTTTCGTGAAGATAACCGTAAAGTCGGCTATATTTTTTTTATGTAAAAGTATTTTTGCTTCATCATTTGTAGATGAAATTTTTTCAAAATTCAGGATATTAAAAGTTTGTTTCACATTACAAAAGTAAAACTTTTAATAATATTAACTTTCAAACTCTTGATTTTTGCCGTATCTTTGCAAAGCAGTCGGTCGTTCTGTCGCTGTTTTATTTTATTAAAACAGAGGAAAGTCCGGACAACACAGAGCATTGTACTTCCTGACGGAAGATATTCGCGAGGGTATAGTCACGAAGAAGAAAATAACCGCCCCGAACTTGTTTCGGAGCAAGGGTGAGAAGGTGAGGTAAGAGCTCACCGGTGTCGGAAGTGATTTCGGCAGCCGTTCGTCTTGCAAGTTGCAATCTCATGTATATCGGCATTTAAGAACTGCTCGTTCGATGTCGAGGGGTAGAGAGCGAAGATAAATGACAGATTAAAACAGAATCCGGCTTACTGACCGACTGCTTTTTTTGTAAGTCGTCTTTTAAAGGAGACAATTGTAAGTCGTCTTTTAAAGGCGACAATTGTAGTCGTCTTTTAAAGACGACAATTGTAGTCGTCTTTTTAAAAACGACAAAAGCAAATAACTATAAAACAATTATTAATGGATAATTTGCATTATACAAAAAAAGAATTTTACAGACGAAAACTTCCTCATTTTCAGAATAAAGGAGCTTTATTTTTTATTACTTATAATGTGAAAAATGCAGTTAATTCCGTTGAAACAGAAAAAATAAAACGAATATTTAAGGAAAGAACAGACAAATTATTAATTGATAATAAAAATTATTCTGAACGACTTGATGAAGAATATAGACGATATTTCGGTAAATTTGATAATCTTTTGCATAAAAGTAAGGATAATCATTTTCTTAAAAATGAAGAATGTGCCGAAGCAGTTGCCGAAAGTTTGCATTTTTGGGACGGAAAAAGAATAGAACTGTATTCTTATTGTATTATGTCAAATCATGTACATGCTGTTATAAACGTTTATGAAAAAGATGAAAACGGTAAAGAATTATATTTACAAGATATTATGGAATCAGTCAAGAAATATTCTGCAAAAAAATGTAATAAAATACTCGAAAGGAACGGACAATTTTGGCAAAATGAAACATATGACAGAATAATCAGAAACAGAGGTGAATTATTCAGAATAATTTCGTATATTCTTGATAATCCGGTAAAGGCGGGTTTATGTCAAAATAGAAATGAATGGAAGTTTTCATATATTAAAGATGAATACAATGAATTTATGTGATGTTTTATTGTGTTTTTATATTGTCGCCTCAGGAGAGACGATATACAAATTTGTCGCCTCGGGAGAGACGACTTACAAATAATGAATTATGATTAAAATTAACGAATCACCGCGTGATGCCATGCAGGCATTAAAAAAGATAATTCCGACCAAAGATAAAATCGATTATATTAATTTACTGTTGAAAGTCGGTTTTGATATTGTTGATGTCGGGAGTTTTGTATCGCCGAATGCCGTACCGCAAATGAAAGATACGGCTGAGGTTTTGGAAAATTTGAATTTAGAAGATACAGATTCAAAAATTTCGGTTTTGGTCGGGAATGCTTATTTTGCAAAACGACTTGCAGAATACAAACAAGTTGATTTTATTAATTATCCCTTTGCAATTTCGGAAATTTTCCAGAAAAAAAACCTTAAAGCAAATTTTACTCAATCATTAAAGCAAATTGATAAAATTATTGATTTATGTATTCAGAAAAATAAAAAACCGATAATCAGTATATCGGAAGCATTCGGTAATCCGTATGATGAAGATTGGGGAATTGATATTTTGATGGATTGGATTGAGGTTTTATATGATAAAGGTTTGCGATATTTGCCTTTGGCGGATACCACCGGTTCGGGATCGGCACATTTAATCGGTTTGGTTTTTACCAATGTTATTTCGGAATTTCAGGATATCCAATTTAATTTTCATTTACATTCAAAACCTGAAGATACCATTCCGAAAATTGAAGCGGCTTACGAAGCCGGATGCCGAAATTTTGATACCGTTTTTAACGGAATGGGCGGTTGCCCGATGACCGGAAAAGAACTGGTTGCCAACACAGATACATTTATATTTTATGAATGGTTGAAGAAAAATGAAATTGAAAATAAATTAAATGAAAAAGCTTTATATCCGGCAATTGAAAAAGCAAAAATAATATTTTAAAAGAGGGTATATAGTATAATAAATCTGTTTATTCCGGCTTTCGGCATAAATAAATAATTTCATTTTTATCAAAACGATATTTTTCTTTTTCATCTTCTGAAAAGGAGTTTACAAAATCGTCTTCCGTAACATTGAAACCTGCTTTCCTTAATCGTTGCGGATAATCAGCTCCGTATTGCCGAACGTGATCGTATTGTCCGTAATATTTTTCTCTGTCTTTTTCGGAAATGATACTCGGATCTTCAAATGTTTCATTTAGCGAATAATCAATAGGAACTTGAAGAACGGCTTTCCCGCCCGGTTTTAAAACGCGTAATATTTCTTTCATCGCTTTTTGTTCGTCATCAATATGTTCCAAAACATGGTTGCAGATGACGAAATCAAACAAATTATCGGCAAAAACCATATCTCTGATATCGGTTTTTACGTCAACAATCGGAGAATATAAATCAGCAGAAATATAATTTAGATTGTTCAGATTTTTGAATTTTTTTATAAAAGGTTGCTCGGGAGCAATGTGCAGAACGTTTAATTCTTCAGTAAAAAAATCTGTTTTTGCTTTTAACCAGAGCCAAAGTAAACGGTGTCTTTCTAATGATAAACAGTTAGGACACAGTCGATTGTCTCGGTTTGTTTTTCCGTATCCGTAAGCTAAAAATTTTCTGAACTGTTTTTCACAAACGGGACACTCATTTTTTGTCCCTTTATATATTAATGCCAAAGGTTTTCTTACAAAAAAACTTAAACGTATTAAAAGCGGACGCGGCAGTGTTTTTAAAAGAAATTTAATAAGTTTTTTCATTTTTAAAATTTCGATAAAGAAATAAAAATTTATTTTATTTTCAGTTTTCAAAAGTATTAATTTGTATTTAACTTATAAAATTAATACATTTGTTAATCTTAATTTATTAAATTCTAATTATATGAAACAAATAAAATTATTATCCGTACTTGTAATTTTTTTAACTTTAACAGTTGCTTGTAACAAAACACCGCATGACAAATTAATCGGTAAATGGGATGTATCAAATATTGTAAATTCTACAATGACTGAGCAAGGTGATATCGATTTCTTTAATGAAATGAATAAAGAAGTTTTAGATAAAGAAGTTTTTACTTTTACTGATGATAAAATAAGTAAAAATTTTCCTGAAAAAAGTGAAGGAACATGGGAAATTGATGAAAACGGAACTGTCCTTTCAATTGATTGGGGTGAAAATGATACATACTCTCCGCATACTTTTACCGTTAAAAAATTAACTTCCGACAGTTTGATTGTTGAAGAAGATTTTGAAGAATTTTTAATGACAACTTTTTTCTCGAAAATAAAATAATTTCGGAATGAAAGATATTTTTGTTAGTAATTCTAAGGATGATAAAAGTTTATCTAAAAAACTGGTATCTAAATTAGAATCTGTCGGATATTCATGTTTTGTATTACCCAGAGACGAAACTTCCGGAAAATCGGATGATTTAATTGCAGGAAGCAAAATATTTATTCTCATTCTATCCGAAAGTGCCGAAAAATCAAAACAGGTTGCCGAACAATTAAAAAGTGCCGTTGAACAAAATTGTACGATTATTCCGTTTAAAGCCGGTAAAATTGACAATACGCTCGGTATACAATACATGTTGGATGAACTGGAATGGGTGGATTCATATGCAGACGGATTTGACGAAGCATATGATGTTTTATTAGAGATTATAGAAGAGATTACACAAGGTAAAAAGACAAAACCCGTAAAAAAAATACATTCTGATACTGATAGTTTTGAAATAACAAAAACACATTTATATATCATAATCGGAATTCTTTTTCTCGGAATTATTTGGTTTGCATTTATTAATACACCTGAAACCAATAATAATGCTTCGATTTCTCAAAATAATACTAACTCTGTTCAAACTAATACTTCCGTCACCCCGGATATCATTAACAAAAACTTAAAACCCGAGGAACAAAAAATTGTAGGTTCATGGAAAATGACTGATTATGAGGACAGCAGGAATATGACGGAAGAAGAACGCAGACAAACTGAGCAAAATATTGAACAACTTAAAACACGTGTGTTGCTGACTTTTAATGCAGACAGAAGTTTTGCTCGTGCCGGATTTACGCAGCAAGTTCAAAAGGGCTATTGGGAATACGATGAAACCAAAAATAAAATTTATTTAATACCGGAAAATACCAATCAAAAAGAAGAAATAAACATCATTAATTTAAGTGAAAAATCAATGACTTTTGTTGTTGCGGAATCGGTAGAAACAAACCCCGGTAAACAGGAAATAGTAACGACGAAATTGACGTTTCAAAAACAATAATTAAAAAATAAGGAAGAAAATAGTAATTTATTTTTAACTACAATAACAGCAAAATTGTATTTTCTGAAATGCCATTAACAAAAAAACCGATAAGAATTCTTATCGGTTTTTTGAAAATTTTATCTGTGTTATTCTGCAGTTTCAACTTCTTTTCCGGAGAAAGGAGGGTATACATCAGTCATAAATCCGATATAGTTACTAATCCTTTGCATCCATCGTAAAAATCCAACCATAAAATTAAACATATTTACGGGATATTTACCTGTGAATAAAACAATCCACCAAGCAATGAACAGAACAAAATAAACAGCGATTGCAACAAACATAATTACAAACATATGCGGTATAATTGCAATTGCTTTAATAAAATTAAAGAAATTCAATAAACGACTTAATTTTTCAGGTCTTTCCATTGAAAACTCAAGAGTTTCACTGGTTCCGCCTACACCGAATGCCGGATATTCATCTGTTAAATTCATTATAGCAGCGTTTACTCTTAATCCCCAGAAAATATATCCTGCACGGAATTTATACCAACTTTCGGGCATGTTTCCGGTAAATAAAATTACCCAAGGTAATAAAACACTTTGAATCATATACCAAATACCAACAAAAAAACGAACAAACATATGAGGAATCATTATATAAATGAATCCGAAAAATGTTCTTAACAACAATTTCCCTCTTGAGAAGGATTCCTTATGGATAATATTAAATTTCATAATAAATAAATTAATTTAATGCCTACTCTGTATAGTTTTCGGCTTCCCTGATATATATAATAATTTACTCAGTAACAGTTTCTTCGCTTTCTCCTAAAACAAGTTTTTTATAAATATGAGCTCTGGCACCTAATAAAAAGGGGAAAAAGAGGAGTAATAAGATTGCTCCTAAAATTGGTGTAATTAAAGTAAAAAGGTAGAATACAATATAAAAAGCAATGATTAAAATAAATAGTCCAAGAAACATAGTCCATTTATATCCGTCCGTAAGTTTATTACTTTCTGATATCGCTTCAGAGGGATTTTTGTCATGTCCGATTACTAAATAGATTGCTTGTGACCAAGCCAAAGATAATACAATTGCAGGAATTACCATAAACAAATATGCAGGAATTAAACCTAATTGTTTTAAACCGATAGTTACAAAAAATTCCCCCATGTATTTTCTGTATTTAGGATTAAAAATTTCGGTAGGAGACATAATATTTCCTTTACCTAAGCTCATAGGCAGCGTAACAATTGCAATAGTTGTTCCTACATTTATATATGGAATCCAAATTGTAAGGACCCATAGAATAATAGCACCCAGTATCGAAAAGAAATTCTTAAGTCCAATTGCAACTCCTTCTTTTAAAATACCTTCAATAGTTAATTTTTTGTCCATAATAAATAATTTAAAACTTAATTTGCCTACTCTAAACAGTTTTCGGCTTCCCTGATTTATCCAACCAAATATAAAATATAAATTTGAAATGATGAAATATTTTTGGTGAAAAAAGTTTGTAAATTATATAAGATTCATATAATCAGAATAATATGGAATGGAAGGTATTTTTGTTTTTAGATTATTGTGTGTTTTTCAGTTTGATTATTTTAGTTTATATTTGTGTAATTGTTTCACTAAAAAAAAATATTATGGATGACAAAATGAAAGATTTCTTAACGTTTAAAAAAATGATTACACCGATGATTATTCAAATCTTATTTTGGATAGGTGTTGCAGCGGCTGTAATCGGCGGTTTTGTGACGATGTTCAGTTCCGGTGGTTTTTGGCAAGGTTTATTAGCTATAATTCTTGGTCCTATTTTCGTTCGGTTGTTTACTGAATTATTAATTGTAACATTTTCTATTAATGATTCTTTACGAATTATTAAAAACAATACAAAGAAGGATGCTGAATAAAAAAAAGCGGCTTAAGCCGCTTTTTTATTGATATTCTTCCAATATTTTACCTGTCATTCTTAATAAATCATTATATCTCACCAGTAAATAATATTTTGATTGTGATAATGCAAAAGCGGCATTCATATATAATATTTGCACGTCTCTGTAATTAAACGAATTTATAATGCCGGATTTGAATTTTTCTTGAGAAATTTCCATATTTAAAGATGCTGCTTTGAAATTTTCTTCGGCAACTTTTAACATTTGCTTTCTGATTCTGTACATTTCAAATAAATTATAGAGATTATTTCTTAAAATCATCTTTAATTCCTCAATTTGCAATTGTGATTTTTCGGCATTAATTTTTGCATTGTCGATGGCTCTTTTTCGATTATTCCCGTTAAAAATGGTGTATGATAAAGCCAAGTTTGCATATGCATCATATGAATACGAAGTTGAAGACTGAGAATTATAATTTAACATCGAATTTGTATGATCCGCTCCGGCATTTAATGATAATGACGGATACAAAGAACTTTTAGCTAATTTGATATTATTTTCAACAATCTTATTATTAATATATTGTATGTTCAAATTTGCATTATTTTCATACATCTGATTTTCTAAATCCGTCAAAATAAAATCTTTATCTTTAATTTCCAGAGAATCCGTCAGATTGTAATTTATTATTTCATTGTCTCCCAATGTTTTGCTTAATTCTCTCATCACATTTTGAGTATTCATCAATTGAGTAAGATAATTTGACGAATCGGTTAAAAACGAATTCTTTTCTTGCAAAACTTGATAAGTTACCGACAAGCCCAAATCTTTTTTCATTAAAATGTAATTGTATCGATCTTTTGATAATTGCATTAAATCTTTGGTAACTTTTAATTTTTCATTTTCCAACAGTACCGAATTATAAGCATTGATAATATCAGCAGTCGTGTTTTCCAATGTCATTTGTAAATTTCCTTCGGATAAGGTTTGCAAATGTTCTAAATTTTCTTTAGAAATTTTTACCGAAAAACCGCTGAATAAATTCATTCTTACATTTAAATACGGTGTTAATGAATTCATATA
>JANTGL010000122.1 GCA_024762915.1 Bacteroidales bacterium
TGCTGAAATATAAACGGGCTTTGAATTATTTTAAACGTCCCGGATTTTGGATACAAATAGCACTTTTTATCTTTATTTCGGCATTATTTTATGACGGGTTCAATCAAGTAAATTACTTTTCGGAAGAAGGTATTACGGCAGGTTTAAAAATGGGTTTACGTGCCGTTTTAATCGTCATCGGTTTTTCGGCAATCAGTTCCGAATTAAGAAATCCTTTGATACGTGTTTTGCTTTACAGAAAAGGTTTTTGGCAATTTTATACGGCATTGGCTTCGGCATTTTCGGTTTTGCCGTATTTGATGAAACATTCCGCCAGGCCAAAAGCCATTTTAAAAAATCCAGGAAAAACTTTAATCGGAAATATTCTTGATGCGGAATATATTTTTGAGCAATTCAAAAAAATGCAACGTAAAGTTGAAGTTATCGTTATTACCGGAGAAAAGCATCAGGGTAAAACATCTTATGCACAGAAACTTGCCGAAATATTAAAAACAAAAAATCATAAACTCGGCGGTTTTTATGCTCCCGGAGAATTTGAAGAAAATTTGCGTTCCGAGTTTAATATTGTTGATTTAAAAACCGGAAAATCAAAATTGCTTTGCTCGAATAAAGGTAGTGAAAATCAGAAAAAAATCGGGCGTTTTTATTTTAATGAAGAGGCATTAAATTTCGGAAAAGAAATTTTAAAACCGGAAAATTTAAAAGATGCAAAATTTGTTTTTATTGATGAGCTCGGTCCGTTTGAACTAAAAGGAAAAGGTTGGTCAAGTTCGGTTGAGAAACTTCTGAAACATCCTGAATACAAGCTGATTTGCTTGGTCAGAAAAAATTTGCTTTATGATATTTTGCGTCGTTTCGGTATTACGGATGCTTTAATTTTTGATATTTCGGAAGATATTGTTGAAGATGTTGAACATAAAATTGCATAGTACTTTTAAAGTGCTATGCAATTCAAGAATGAAACCGGATAATTCTACCTTAATTTAAGATCAATTTTATTGTTTTTATAGTTGTAAATTATTAATACATTTTCATTTTCAAATAATCTTATATAAAATTTTTGAAACTGTTTTGTTATTTGACACGCTTGGTCGTATTTAAATTTATTTGTTGTTTCCAAATAACATATCGTTTCATATTTTTTCTGTAATATTTTTGTTTCACTATCAGTTAAATTTTTATAGTTCCCTATAATAACTTGATAAGAAGGAAAAACTTCAATCCCTGATGAAAAAGGTTCAAGTTTAAACGAAGTTATTCTGTTTGTAATTCTGACACCGGCAGAAGTTCCGCTATTATAGCCGTATGTTCCGATAATTTTTGAATTTTTTGGGAGTTTTTTACCTTTGAATTGAACTGTTCCGTTTTCTATTCTTTTAAAGATTAAATCATTCAGTTCTGCAATATCGTTATAATTGTCAGGGTATTTTTTTAAATTCGGACCGTTAATTAAAATATAATCATTATTTTTTGTATAAGCATAGTCAATTATACACGATAAAAAATATTTTTCATGCGGTTTCAATCTTGTATAAAGCTTTATTGTATCTTTTAAAACAGTATTTATCAAAGTGATTGTATCAAAACCGGGATAATTTGATTTTAAATGAAGTTTTAATGCATTAATCTTATATCCGTTAAATCTCCAATTATATCTTTTAATATATTCTTTACTGACAGTATCTGTCATATAACTTCCGTATCCGATATCTAATTCAACTTTTTTTTGAGCTGACATCAAAACCGAAAGAAATATTAACGGAAATAATAGTAGTTTGTTAAAATAAAGTTGTTTGAAACGTAAAGCCATATTTTTTATTCTTATGATATTTCAAAAATATAATTTTTTATTGAGATATCTATTTCTCAATAGAAAATAAATAATTGGTTTATATATGATTAATGATGCTTATAAAATTGAAAAAAACTTTAATAAAAACTATATTGCAAAGCACTTTTAAAGTGCTATGCAATTAATAATTATTACTAATTAATTTTTTATAAGTAATTATTTATTTAAAAAGAAATCTTTGTTTAAATTTGAAATAGACCATGTAACTTGTTGATCATCTATTTTATAAAGAATATTTCTAACCCGTTTATCAATTTGTTGAATTGATAATCCGCGAGTTTGAATTGCTTTTGATAACTCAATTGCAAAGTCTGTATTAAATGGTTTTTCATCAAGACGTTCCCGATAAACAGAATTACCCGGAGATAAAGAGTAAATTATAAATGTATTTTTAGGAAGTTTCAACTGATTAAGTGATGTGACGGGTAAATTAAAAGGATTTGTTCTGGAAACATCAAGTATGATAATATTAAAACTGTTATTTGCTTCTTTAAGTTTATTAAGAAGATATTTTAAATCAATTGTTTTATTTTTAAAGTCAGATTCATCTTTTATCATTATTTCCACAGGTACAAATATATTATTGTTATTAATTTGAAAACTCTTTCCTGTATAGTAGAATAAACCAACATTTGAAGTATCTTTTTTAAGATTGTTAATAAAAGTATCTATTGCTAATCTCATTTTTTGATAATTTGTATTAATTTGTATATCTGTAGAGAATTTTAGTTTTAACAATGTTTTATATAAAAGTTCTGCATCTTTTTTTGCAGGTATATTTTTTTTATAATGACTATATGTTTCATTTCCGATAACTAAAGCATATCTTTTAGGTTCTGAATTTTTAATATTCTGGTTTTGTGATATTCTTTTAATGTTTGCACAACTTAATAGAAAGAATATAGAAATTGATAATGTTATAAACAGATATTTTTTCATAATTTTATGTATACGATAAACTTTTCTGACAAGTTGTAAATGTAATTTTTAATTTCGATTTTACAAATGAAAAAACGAAACGGAACCGATTAATGCAGTGGAGCAACTCTTCTGTTTAAAAAACCCGAAGGGTATGGAATGACAGTTGATATATAAATTGCAAAGCACTTTAAAAGTGCTCTGCAATTATAAAATCCTACATCCTTTCCACATCCTTATCACCTCTTCCGGAAAGGTTAATAATTACGGTTTCTTTTTTATCTTTAAAAAGTTTTGCTGCCAAAGCAACGGCATGTGCCGATTCAACAGCAGGAATAATGCCTTCTTTTTCCGAAATAAGTTTAAATGCATCTATCGCTTCCTTATCGGTAATACCGTGATATTGAACACGTTTTATTTCTTGTAAATAAGCATGCTCAGGCCCTATGCCGGGATAATCCAAACCTGCCGCAACGGAATAGGATCCGACCGGATTGCCTTCTTCATCTGCCAAACAAAGTGAGTCGGCACCTTGGAATACCATTCGTTTACCGAGATTTAAAGTTGCAGCAGTTCGCTTCGTATCAAGCCCTTCACCGGCACCTTCGGCAGCAAATATTTTTACCTTTTCATCCGGAATAAATTCTTTAAATAAACCGATGGCATTAGAACCGCCGCCGATACAAGCAACAATGGCATCAGGTAATTTGCCCTCCGCTTCCATAAATTGTTTACGCGCTTCCTTCCCGATGATACTTTGAAATTGAGCGACCATGGTCGGGTAGGGATGCGGTCCTACGGCAGAGCCGAGCAGATAATAGGCATCCGGATGTTCGATGTAATAGCCCAAAGCGGCATCTACGGCATCTTTTAAAGTGCCTTGTCCGGCATCAATGCTGATGACTTCCGCACCGAGTAATTCCATTCGGTTAACATTTAATTTTTGTCGTCTTACATCTTCCGCACCCATAAAAACTTTACACTTCATTCCGAAAAGTGCTGCTGCCGTTGCCGTTGCTACACCGTGTTGTCCGGCACCGGTTTCCGCTAATATTTGTTTGGCACCCAATCGTTTTGCCAGAAGAATTTGCCCGATGGTATTGTTAATTTTGTGAGCTCCCGTATGGTTTAAATCTTCTCTTTTTAGATAAATTTTGCTTCCGATGTGTTCGGATAAACGTTTTGCATGATACAAAGGAGACGGTCTTCCTACATATGTTTTCAGGAGATGAATAAATTCTTTTTCAAAATCTTCCGTAAAAGCTGTTTTATAGAAAAAATCTGCTAAATCTTTTAATTTGCCTTCTAATACCGGAGGAACAAATGCACCGCCGAATTCTCCGAAATATCCTTGTTTGTTTTCTGTATTTTGTTGTGTTTGAGTTGTCATTTTATATGTTTTATTTGGTTGATATTTAATTGTTTAATTATTGATGTCTTGAAAAGTGTTTTTAAAAGTCATTTTGAACTTGTTTCAAAATCTTTTTTTTGAAAATTGAGATACTGAACCCGAAGGCTCAACGTAGTTAAACAAGTTCAGTATGACTATACCTGTTGCTGTTTTGCTTGTTGAATTTCAGTGCCAACGATTTTCAATAATATTTAACCAAATCAGTATGTATTTTTTCATGATAAAAATTTTATAAAATAAAAAAGCCGCAGGAGAAAATCCTGCGGCTTTGAATAAGAATAATGTATAACAAAACTATCGCAAAGAGATTTCTCCTTGTGTTGAAATTTTGTTATGCCACCAATTATTTTGTAAAAAATTCATTTTTCTGTTTTGCTTTGTGCAAATAAAAGTTAAAAATTCAGAATAAAAAAATATTTTTTAAAATTTTACGGAAAAACCGATTCCGAGAATTTCTTTAAACTGAATTCGTTTACCGGTTCCGCCGCCTTCAAGCGGTACCAGAATATCGTCATCATAAAGAAGTTGAGTACTCAAATTAGCCGTTAAAAATTTATTTATTTTCATTGCCAATAATACTTCCCAATCAACATCAATATTTTGCGGATTATGTAAATAGTTTGAAAATAAGCCGAGTTTTGTATTCAGATTAACATTTTTCATGATGTCTTTTGAATAGACGGCTTTAAAATAACCCCCGAATTCACTTCGAACTTTTTTACCGGCTTCAACACCGTATGCACCGGCATCAGCAAGTGTTTGATTATTTACAAAAGTTGTTTTAGATGTTGCCGGAGCAATAAATACCGATAAATTTTTATTCGGTCTGTAATCAATACCTGCAGCAAAAAGCAGATATCCCGGAGCCATAAAACCGGAAATTACCGTAGAGTCATCCGGATAATTATAACCGTTTGTAAATTGTGTTTTAAAATTCATTAAAGCGGCATAATATAATTTATCAGTTGCTTTAATTCCGAGTTTTGATGAGAAATCAAATTTATCATCGGTTTTTTGGGTACTTTTACTTTCGTCTTTTCCGAGATTTTGAATTCCGTAACCCAAATCAAGGGTATTATCCCAACTCAATTTATCTTTTTTGTAATTTGCAAAAAGATTTGAAATTCCGTTTAAAGTAACCGAGTTAATACCGCCCGCAGCCCAGTTTGTAAAACTGCTTTGCCCGAAAGTAAGAGCAAACATACCGCCTTTTTTCCATCCGTTAATTGTATCGGTATTTGCTTTCTTTAAAGCATCTTCTTTTTCTGTAACTTGTGCATTAATGCTGCCGAAAATAAGTCCGGCAAAAATAAATGTTAAGATTAATTTTTTCATTTTTGATTATTTTATGTTATTATTTATTATGTACGTGAACATCCATTTGCGGATACGGAATGTTAAGATTTTCTGTTGTGAATGTTTTATAAATATTTTCATTCATGTCAAAAAATACATCCCAATAATCTTCGCTTTTTACCCAAACACGAACGGCAAAATTTACCGAGCTGTCGGCTAATTCACTGACAGCGACAAAAGGTTCGGGTTTCTTGAGTATTCTGTTGTCTGCTTCAATCAATTTAAAAATAACTGATTTTGCTGTATCAATATCATCCCCGTATCCGATACCGAAAGTCCAGTCAACACGTCTTTCAGGTTCGGCAGAATAATTAATCATTGAACTTGTTGAAAGTCCTCCGTTAGGAATAATAATTATTTTATTGTCAACGGATTTCAGTAAAGTATTAAACAATTGAATTTCGGAAACTGTTCCCATATATCCTTGTGCTTCAATAAAATCACCGACTTTAAAGGGTTTGAAAATTAAAATCATAACACCGCCTGCAAAATTTTGCAATGTTCCCGATAATGCCATACCGACAGCTAAACCGGCAGCACCGAGAATAGCAATGAAAGAGGTCATTTCAATACCGACCATTCCCATCACACTGATGACTAATAAGACTTTTAACAAAATATTAGTCAGACTTTTCACGAATGATGCTAATGAAGCATCTGTTTTTTTCTTTTCAAGTAATTTTGAAACACCTTTAGTTATTAGTTTAATAATCCAGAGACCGAGTATGAGAACGACAATTGCTCCGATGAGTTTCGGTCCGTATTCAACGAGAAGTTCAATAATTTTATCGATGTATTTGTCCATTTTTACAGTTTTGATTTATAATTCCTTACAAATTTAAAAAACTTGTAGAAATATTTATATTAACTTGAAAATTTTACTTGTTATTTTTTAATAAATCTCTGATTTCCGACAACAAAACTTCTTCTTTTGAAGGTTCAGGCGGAGCAGCAGGTTTTTCTTCTTCTTTCTTTTTCATTTTATTGTAAGCTTTTACAACCATAAAAATTGAAAATGCAACAATAATAAATGTGATAATTGTATTAATGAAATTTCCGTAATTAACGGCTACTTCCGATACTTCAGGCGTAATTACTTTACCTGCAGCATCAGTTACTGCTTTTACGGGTTCTTGCAGTACAATTTTTAATTGAGAAAAATCAACGCCTCCGAGTAATTTTCCGATGGGGGGCATGATAACGTCATTCACTAATGATTTTACGATAGCACCGAAATAGGTTGCTAAAATTAAACCGACTGCCATATCAATGACATTTCCTTTACTGATAAATTTTTTGAATTCTTTAAGCATAATATTTGTTTTTTGATGTTTTAAAAAGATAAGCACGACAAATAAAAATGCCGCACTTATCAACCCATGAATATTTGTAAACTGTTTATTTATTTTTGAATAGTAATTTCTACGCGTCTGTTTTTTGCTCTTCCGGCAGATGTATTATTACTTGCTATCGGATTTGCAATACCGTGTCCCTTTGCCGTTAATCTTGAAGCAGAAATGCCTTTATCAATAAAATATTGTTTTACGGCGTTTGCTCTGCTGTCAGATAAAGTTAAGTTTTTATCTTTATTTCCCGTATTATCGGTATATCCGTCAATTGAAAATTTTGTATGCGGATATTTTGTCATAATTTTAATGATATTGTCTAAATCGGTATATGATTTTGATTTGATGGTCGATTTGCCGGTGTCAAATTGAATGTTCTTAGCGCTGAAACTGATTTCTTTTTCAATTTGTTTTTTTACTTCCTCTTTCATTTCCGGGCAACCGTTTAATTTAGCAATACCGGCTTTATCAGGACATGCATCATATTTATCGGCAATACCGTCACCGTCTCTGTCCGGGCAACCTTTTAAAGATACTAAACCTTTTGTATTCGGGCATTCGTCATCTTTATCGGCAACACCGTCACCGTCACTGTCGGGACAACCTTTTAAACTTACAAGACCTTTTGTATTCGGGCAAGCATCATCTTTATCTGCAACACCGTCTCCGTCTGTATCAGGACAACCGTTAAATTCTTTTAATCCTTTTACATTCGGACACGCATCATCTTTATCTGCAATACCGTCACCGTCCGTATCGGGACAACCGTTAAATGCAGCTAAACCGGCAGTATTCGGGCATGCATCATCTTTGTCTGCAATTCCGTCATTATCGCTGTCGGGACAACCGTAAAATTTTTCTAATCCGAAAACATCCGGGCAAGCATCTTTTTTATCACCGATACCGTCACCGTCACGGTCGGCACCTTGTCCTAATCGAATTTTTAAT
>JANTGL010000123.1 GCA_024762915.1 Bacteroidales bacterium
TAATTCAAAGGCATCTTCCGGAAAAAATGAAATATCAACAACATTTTTTCCTGCCGAGATAATTTGTTTCAAAGTCTCAAAACCCATATATCCGGGAACGGCACAAACTACAAAATCAGCATTTTTTACCGCCGAATGTATTTCTTCGGCAACTGACAAATCAGCTTTCTTTGTTTTTATACCGTGCTTTTCACTAAGAAATTTTAAATTATCTTCATTTATATCGTAAGATGTTACATTAAATGATTTTTGTAAATCAATTGCAATGGCTTTCCCGACCATTCCGGCACCGAGTACAGAAACTTTTTTCATAATGTATATAAATTAAAAAATCCTTACTCAAAGGTAAGGATTTTTCATTGCTTATGAAACTAATTTTACATTTCTCGATTATACATTTCTATTTCCCACAAGCGTATTTTATAAATATATTCGCTTCTTACGGGAACACCTTTACTGTTTCTGTAATAACACCATTTCTTTAATTCTTCATCAACCGGTTTATTGTTCAAGACTTTTTTTCTGAACGTACTTTTAAGAAAGTTTCCGATTCCTTTTGCATAAATAAAATGAGCTACTACAATTTTTTTATAACCTTTAACATCTGTTTCTCTTTCAGCCGCTCTTACGGCTTTGTCAAAATCTTTTCGCAATAAATTTTCAGCTTGCTTTTGTGTAATTCGTTCGGGAAAATCTTCTCCCTTTTTAATCACGTGACCATAGCCGATTGTTTTTATTCCGGCAGCATCGAAATAAGCTTTTCCGCCGGCAAAACCTTCATGATCTTTTATAAATTTAATTGCCTCATCATAACCTTTTTCAAATTGATATTTACTGATGTAATTTTTTTCTGCATGACTGACTTTTTTTTCTTTTACTACAGCTTTTGAAACATCGGTTCTTGAAACAAATCCGTTTATAAACGTACTCGGTGCAAATAACATTCCGATTACCAAAAGTACTGAACTCCTCAAATATAATTTCATTTAAATAATTTTCGTTTAACAATAAATCGGAAATTTTTATCTTTTTCCGATTTTGGGTTTTTCCCTAAAACAAACATAATATTCAATATTTCAATATCTTACATAATATATTTATGTTTATTTTTTTAAAAACGGCGGCAAACATACTGCTTAATTTTTAAACTGCAAGTTTTTTTAAAAAAAGTTTTCATAAATTGTGCTTATTTATATTTAATTTTGCCTATTTAATACATATTATACTGTATATCTGATACTTATAAGATTCATTTATTAGGTTTTTATTTAAAAAGAATCCAATAAACATGTTTCTCAACATAAATAATGTTGTCTGAAAGGCTTATTTTTACAATATTTGCATAGAATTAAACAAAGTTATTAACATGTTTACGACTGATATTGTTTTTAACAATGATTAAAATTGTCATTTATTAGCATATAATTCTAAATATTAGTGACTTAAAGCACATTAAACAATTATTATTAATTTTAAATTTTTTTATGATGAAACTCAGATTATTTTTAATTATAGCCATATATTTTAGCTATTCTCACCTTTTTGCTCAAAAAAATTTACTTCAATCCGGTCCGATGATTGGTTATTCGGAAATGTTTGAAGTGATGCTTTGGGCTCAAACAAAAAAAGAAGCCGATGTAAAAATCATATATTATGATATAAAATCCCCCGACAAAAAAAATGTAACAAATACAGTTACAACAAAAAAGAAAAATGCCTACACGGCACACTTGCTTGCTGATAAAGTTGAGCCGGGACATATTTATACTTATAATTTATATATTAATAATAAAAAAGTCAACTTTAACTATAAAACACAATTCCAAACGCAAAAAATGTGGAGATGGCGAACGGATGCTCCCGATTTTAGTTTTGCAGCAGGAAGTGGTGCTTATATTAATGAACCGGCATATGATCGTCCGGGAAAAGGATATGGTGGTGATTATCAAATATATGAAAGCATTGCTGATAAAAAACCCGATTTTTTACTTTGGCTTGGTGATAATATCTATTTAAGAGAATCGGATTGGAATACAAAAACCGGTATTTTGCACAGATATACTAATACGCGTTCAACAAAAGAGATGCAGAGGTTATTAGCAACAACCCACAACTATGCAATATGGGATGATCACGATTTTGGTCCGAATGATTCAGACAAAAGTTTTTGGAATAAAAATGAAACACTTGAAGGGTTTAAATTATTTTGGGCAAATCCTTCATACGGAATTGCTGATACAAAAGGTGCAATTACATTTTTTAATTGGGGAGATTGTGACTTTTTTTTATTGGATAACAGATATTATCGTGACCCTGACAAACTCATTTCAGACAACAAAACGCAACTTGGAAAAGAACAAAAAGAATGGCTGAAAAATGCATTAACATACAGCGAAGCAAAATTCAAATTTATTGTTACCGGCGGGCAATTTCTCACAACAGGCGGGGCTTATGAAGTTTATACAAATTTCGGATTTTCAAAAGAACGAACAGAAATTATTGAACATATATACAAACAAAACATTAAAAATGTTATTTTTCTTACCGGAGACAGACATCATTCTGAAATAAGTGTATTAAAAAACAGATACAAACCAACAATTTATGATATTACGACTTCCCCTTTTACATCACATCATGCTTCTGAAAATAAAGATGAAGTTAACAGCTTAAGAATAAAGGGTTCTTTAATAAAGCAAAGAAATTTTTCCGTATTTTCAATTACCGGAACAAATGATAAAAGATTGATAAAAATCAACTTTTACGATTCTGACGGAAAACCAATTTATAATTATGAAATAACACCGGAATAAAAAAAGGCGGATAAAATCCGCCTTTCATCTAAAAATAAAAATTTATTTTACAATAATTTCAGAGGTCATTTTTACCCCTGCTTTTCTGTATACTTCACTGACTCCGCAATAGCGTTCTTCCGATAAATTGACCGCTTTTTTAAGTTTTTCCTGCGGTAATTTAATTCCGTCCTTTGCCGTAAAAATATATTGAACATGCATTGACACATAATGTTTCGGATGTTCTGTCGTTAATTCACCACTTACTTCAACACTAAAATCCGTTAAATTATCGGAAACTTTCATTTTCTTTAAAATTGAAATAACATCCATTCCCGTACATCCGCCTAGGGAAGCCAACATAAAAGGTTTCGGTTGAGGTCCTCTGTTTTCTCCGCCTACGGCTTCTGTTGCATCAATCATAATTTTATGATTATTTACATTCCACTCAAAAGCCATATTTCCTTTCCATTTTGTTTTTATTGTTTCACTCATATTTTTATTCTTTAATTAAAATTTATTTATTCCTTGATATTTATTTTCCGGAAAAAGCAAAAATAAAGAAAATAATAACCGGTAAAAATTTAAAATTCCTTATTTTTGTATATTTTTACATTTATATGGATAATCTTAAATTAAATACTTGCGAAACCTGTTTTGTACATAATGATTTGTTCCGCAAAATTACAAAAGAGGAAATTGACATTTTATCATACATTAAAAATTGCAATACCTACGACAAGGGAGATATCATTTATAGTGAAGGAAGTCGAATATCCGGTGTTTATTGCCTTAATTCAGGAATTGTAAAACACTATAAAACCGGTAATGACGGGAAAGAACAAATTATACGTTTTTCTAAAGCCGGAGAAATATTCGGTTATCGGTCAATATTGTCTAATGAAGTTGCATGTACTACAGCAAAAGTTGTTGAAGAAAGTTCTGTCTGTCTTATACCCGCAGCACATTTTACGACTTTAGTCAACACTAATTCAAATTTTGCAATGAGCATCATCAAGTTGTCTTGCAGAGAGTTAGGTGACGCAAATCAATACATCCTAGATATTGCTCAAAAAAATGTAAGAGAACGCTTAGCTGAAATATTATTGCTTTTGCATGAAAATTTCGGTATTAATAAGGACGGCGATTTAAATATTTTTTTAACCCGAGAAGAGTTAGCAGGTCTTGTAGGAACTGCAACTGAATCGGTTATACGTTTGCTGTCCGATTTCAAGAAAGACGGACTGATTGTATTAAATAAAAGAAAAATTAAACTCTTAAATTTAAAAAAATTAAAACATATTTCCCAAAATTTCTAAATTTTCTCGAAAAAATCACATATGATAACAGCATCACTTAACGATAAAGAATATAAAATCGAATTCTCAGACAAGGAATATTCACAAGGGACTATAAATAATGCAAATTTCTTCCTTGATATTATTAAAAACAATCAAAACTCATATCATATTCTTTACAACAATAAATCCTTTAAGGTCAATATTCTTTCTGTTGATTTTGATGAAAAAACCGTTCTTCTGAAAATTAACAATACCGTTTATACCGTGAAAATAACGGAAGAAATCGATCTTTTATTGAAAAAAATGGGCATTAAAAATAAGACCAAACAACTTAATAAAGAATTAAAAGCACCGATGCCCGGTTTAATTGTTAACATTCCCGTAAAAAAGGGGGATAAAATAAAACAAGGTGAAACCTTAATTGTTCTTGAAGCCATGAAAATGGAAAATAATTTAAAAGCGGTACATGATGTAACGATTAAGGACATTTCTGCAGAAAAAGGAAATTCTGTCGAAAAAAATGAAGTTTTAATTGTTTTTGAATAATGAAATATACTTTGTTGAAAAATATTCAAACCTTAATTTTTATTCTTTTAATTTCAGGATATTCTTATGCCCAAAATAAAGCTTTAAACGTACATCATTATAAAATCAGTGACGGATTATCTCAAAATTTCACAACCGATATCTGCCAAGATAAATTCGGGTATATATGGGTTGGGACTCAAGACGGCTTAAATCGTTTTGACGGATATGAGTTTAAAACTTACCGACAAAATCCTTCCGACAAACAATCCCTTTCGGATAATTATATTATCGACCTTTTCGTTGCTCCGGACTCTCTCCTTTGGATTGTTAATAATAACGGGTTGGAAGTTTACGATTATAAAACCGATAAATTTAAAAGTGTTTTAAAAAACAAACAAAGCAAAAAATCCACCTATTTAACAAATATTAAAGCCGTTACCGTCGATAACTCCGGAATTGTTTGGTTAAGAACCTTAGACGGAATTATCGAATATAATCCAGAGAAAAATGAATTTTTCGAATACAATATTTATTCTGACGGAGATACCGGCGGCGGTGTTTTTGAAATATACAAATTAGCTGACGATTTTGATAATTTGTGGACAGGTTCTTCAAACGGATTGGTAAAATTTAATAAACGTTCTAAAACTTTCACAACCTATCAAATTGATAAAACTAATAAAACAGAGAATGAAATTTATGCCGTTTTTTGTGAGAATAAAAATAAAATCCGGGTAGGTTCCAAAAATAAACTTTATGTTTTTAATCCAATAAAAGAATCATTTACAACGGTTAAATCAACGGTCAATTTTAATCAAATACAATCTATTTTTGTTGACAAATCTCATACCGTAAGAGTCGGCACTTTAAACGGATTTTATTATACTACTTCAACCGGAGATTTTGAAAGTTTTAATCTTGAGAATTATATTTATGACGAAATAGAAATCGGAAATGTTTCAAATATTTTTGAAGACCCTTCAAATATTATTTGGATATCAACAGATTTCGGAATTTTTAAAATTGATACAAAAAAAACGAATTTTGAATTGTACAGAAAAGATAAAAATAATTCTGAAAATTTTTCTTCAAATACTGTATATTCAATTTATCACGATATCAGGAATGATATAATTTGGTTCGGTACCAGAGGTTTCGGACTTAATTTATTTAACAGAAAATCCGGAAAAGTTATTCAATATAATACAACGAATTCAAATCTGGTAAATGATAATATTTATTGTATCGAGAAAGGACCAAAAGGTAATTTGTGGATGGGTACAAATGAAGGGCCGGCAATTTGGTCATTCAAAAAAAATAAATTTGTCAGTTTCTGTAGCAGAATACAAAACATGTTCGATTCTGCTTTTAAAAATAATCGAATGTCCGATATTTTATATGACGGAGATATTATTTGGTTCTCAACTTTTAAAGGTCTTTTTAAATATGAGAACGATAGCTTGATAAGCTATACAAAAAAAGATTTTGGTAACAGCATTGTTGATAATCAACTCTTTAAAACAATTAAAGGCAGCTCAGGAAAATATTGGATTGCAACATTATACGGTCTGAGTAAATTTGACGCAGAAACAGAAACTTTTACAAATTATACGCACGAAAACAATAAAATCAGCAATAATATCGTACCAACGGTTTTTGAAAGCTCTGACTCAACTATTTGGGTGGGTACCGGTACCGGTTTGAACAAATACATTCCCGAAAAAGATTCATTTATTTATTACACTTCACAAAGTCACGGTTTCAGTAACGATTTCATTTATACGATTATTGAAGACAATAATAAAAACCTGTGGATGAGCACAAACCGAGGGATTGTTAAGTTTAATCCGTACTCTGAGGAAGTTACTAATTTTTCGCCGGAAGACAACCTTCAAGGCTTTGAATTTAATGTCGGGGCAGTTTACAAAGATGAAAACAACGAACTGTTTTGGGGTGGTGTAAAAGGACTGAATTCTTTGAAATTAAATGAAATTAAAAAAAATACTTACGCTCCGAAACCGATTATAACACATTTCTATAAGCATACTAAAAACGGCATCGTTGAAATCTTTTTAGGAACTCAAAAAACAATTAATCTTAAATATATTGAGAATAGTTTTGATATCCGTTTTGCCGTTCCCGAATACTCATATCCGTCAAAAAACCGGTTTAAATACAGGTTTAAAGAGTCCGGTTCCGAATGGACGGACTTAGGATCTAATAACTTTATTAATTTTTTTCAGCTTTCACCCGGCACATATACATTCCAGGTCATCGGGTCAAACAGTGAAAACAGTTGGAATATTGAACCGACCTCAATTACAATTGTTATAAGTACACCTTGGTGGCAATCAACCACATCATATGTTATATATGTTTTGAGCATACTCTTGCTCATAGGTGGCGGATTTTTAATTTATAACAAGGAAATTCGAAAAGAAAATCGCATTTTACACGAGAAACAAATTGTCGCAAAAGAAGTTGAAAAACAAAAAGAATTACTTGCAGTTAAAAATAACAGCATTTCAGAAAGTATGCGATATGCTTCAGGAATTATAAATGCTTTATTACCTTCAAAAGAACAAATCAGAAATATTATTCCGGATTCCTTTGTCCTTTTTATGTCAAAAGATATTGTCAGCGGAGATTTCTATTGGATAGAAGAAAATGAAGAAAAAATATTTATTGCAGCCGTCGATTGTACCGGTCACGGAGTCCCCGGAGCATTTATGTCCATCATCGGATTAGACCTCTTAAGAAATATCACGGAAGAGGGAATTGACACACCGTCAAAAATTTTAGATCATTTAAACAGAGGGATATATTCCATGTTTCGTAACGAAGAACAAGGGCATAAGTTAAAAGACGGAATGGATTTAAGCATCATCGCTATTCATAAATATAAAAATATCATTGAATTCGCAGGCGCTATGAATCAAATGTATTATATCAGGGATGATAAAATTACGGAAATCAAAGGTGATCGATTCTCAGTTTCTCCGATTAATTATTTAACATACGGATCTTTTACAAATCATGTTATAAATATTGAAGATAACGATATGATTTA
>JANTGL010000124.1 GCA_024762915.1 Bacteroidales bacterium
GCTTTATACGTTGTTAATTTAGCCGCAAACAAATATGACGGAGCAATACCGAGTGCAATATCAATTTTTGAATGTACTTGCAGATTAAATAAAAAAGGCATTTCAATATAATGCAAACTTGTATTAAAAACCTGAACGGTTGTTCCGTCGGGATAATCTTCATTTAACACGGCACCTTTTCCGATGTAGTATGTTTCAATTTTTAAACTGCCGTGTTTACTTATAGGACGCATAACATAGGCACCGACAATTAATCCCGGTTTTTTATACCGGTATTGATTATCGCCGTCAATTTGCGATGCACTGATACCGAGCAAAAGTCCGCCGGAAAAATCTTGTTGGGCTTCGGATTTGAAATACGTAAAAGACATTAATATTAAAACAATTAAAATTTTGTTCATGATTTAAAAATTACAATTTTCACAATATGTTTTTTTAATAAAATCGTTTCCTAATAACTGAAAAGAAATTCCTCCTGAGTTGATTGACGAAAACATTTTACAAAATCGTTGCTTATTCATATTTATTGCATTTAACATAATTGCTCTGTAACTCATATTTTTTATTTGTTTTGTATCTGCAATTGTTAAATTTAAATAATAGAACAATAAATCTTCATTTGCATCAATTTTTTTAACTTTTGGCTCTAAAATTTTAATTGCCCAATCATATTTTGCGAAACTCACGAAATATTGAGCAATACTCAGTATGTCTTCGTCCTTATTATCTAGGTATCTGTATTTTGAATAAATATATTTTAAAGATTTATCTTTGTTTTTATAATCACCTTTTAACATATAATATTCGCACATAATAATGTTATAATTTACGAGCATTCGGTTTACTAATTTTGGCGTTATCCCATAACTTTTAAGTTTTGTAATTTCAAGTTTAAACTTTTTTGGATCGATAAGCTCTTTACCCAAAACCCAAATTCTGAATTTTAATGCACAAATATTATATTTAATATGACCATCCATCGGGAATAAGTCTTGTAACAACAGAAATTCCGAATAGCTTGAATATAAATCTGCCTCATCAATCATATATTTATAGGCTGCCTGATTGTTTAAGAGTAAGGAAAATTCTTTTTTTTTCGGTATTTCAATACTTTTCAGAATACTTGAAGGTAATTTGTTATCAATTATTTTTGAAAATATTGATTTTTGAATTTTAATTGCCTCTTCAATATTTTTATTTGATATTGCTTTTTCAAATTCGTCAAGAATTTGTTCCGGTGTCGATATTAATTGTTTACTCTTTTTTTCTAAATCAATAATTAAAATTGCTTTTCTGTGTTTGCTGAGATAAGGTTCTAATTGTTTAAGTATTTTTTTTTCTTTTAAACTCTCTTTTATTTCCGATTTTGATAATTTTGTTAAATATTTGAAAGAAGAATTTGAAACATCTCTTAAAAATTCAACCCAATTTTCAGAAGCAATAATTTTTTGATTAATACTTGGAATTTGAAATTTTTGTAATGCGGTTACTATATTTTCTGCTCTTTTTTCTTGAAGTTCTATGTTATGTTTTTCGCTTCCTTCAACAGATGAAAAAGCTCTTATTTCAAGGTTTGTAATATTATAATCTGTAAGCTTTAAACTATCATAGAGCGGTTTTATATCTGTTTGTGAAAAATCAGTTTTATTTTTTTTAAAAGGGATAATAAATTTTAACCGTTTGTTTCTTAATATAATTTTTTCATTTATTTTTTCACTAGTATCAATCTTCGATTGATAGGTTATTGTATCCGTAAATAACCCCATATCAAGCAAATCCCATCGGTATCTTTTTATATCTAAAAATGTATTATAATAACATAAATATTTATTTTGTATAATAATAAGATTGAATTCCAATTCTTTATTTTTCATACTTGCCGGAATTTTACCGACTTTAATTATTGCTTCTCCGTATTGTGACGGAAGCATATTTTTTTTTAAATCTTTCAGATAAACCGGGGGTAATAATTTTCCTTTTGAAGCCCAAGAGCGCTTGAATTTATTTTTCCCTCCGCATATAAATTGGTCTTTTGAAACTATGTCAACAGCTATTCCGTCTCCTGTTTTTTTAAAAAGTTGATTAAACCAATTTTTGTCAGAAATAACAAAATAAAGATTTCCTAAAATATCTTTTTGTATTCCTAACTGAACTTCTTTGGGCTTATTCTTTAGAGTTTCGATACATCTTTCACATTTCTTATAATAATTATTCTGTGGATTTTTTATATCATAAGTATTTTGACTTGCGAGATTGCTTGTGATAAAAAAGAATAATATTAATTTGACAAGTTTCATAAACCGGGTTTTTTGTTTAAGAGTATATTATGAAAATATTTTCCAAATTTAATCAATAATATCCTGAATTACAACAGAGGCACAAAACATACCGAAAATTGCCGGCATATAGGAAATCGTTCCGACATTGGTTTTTTTATTTTGCGATTTTTCTTCGATAATAACATCTCGTTCTACTTTTTCGGAAGAAAAAACAGCTTTAAAACCGGTGCGGATATCGAACTTATGAAGTCGCTTTCGCAGCATACGTGCAAGTCCGCAATTATAGGTTTTCGAAATGTCGGCAATATGAATTTTTTCAGGATTTAGCCGACCGCCGGCACCCATTGAGGAAACAATCGGAATGTTTAATTTCAAACAGCTTTTTATGAGATTAACCTTCGGCATTAAAGTATCGATGGCATCAATCACATAATCGGGTTTTGAATTTTTAAGAATTTCTTCGATGTTTTCATAGGTAATGAAAATGTTTTTTTTGATGATTTCAATATCCGGATTAATATCTTTTAAACGGCTTTCAAAAGCATCGGTTTTCATTTTTCCGATTGTTGACCGGTTTGCAATAATTTGTCTGTTCAGGTTTGTTTCATTAACGGTATCGGCATCAATAAGTGTGAGCTTTCCCGTTCCGGTTCTGGCAATTTGTTCAGCAGCATATCCGCCGACACCGCCCAATCCGACAATTAAAACGTGTGCGTTTTGAAGTTTTTTAAATTTTTCTTCACCGAGTAACAAAACGGTTCTTGAGTGTTGTTCTTTAGTCATCTGTTTTCTTTAATTTTACATCTGTCAGTTTGTTGTTTGTCGTCATGCTGAACTTGTTTAGCGTTACTGAGGCACTTCGTGGTTCAGCATCTATAGAAATCGTAATGTTTTAAAAGATTCTGAAATGAATTCAGAATGACTTAAAAGAATATCTTTAAAGTTAATTGCCATATTTTATAATTATCAGAAACAAATATTAAAGTTTGACAGTATTTTTTCATTGATTTCTGTTACTGTAACATTTTTTATTTCTGCCGCTTTTTTATAAACTGCTTCAATTGTGATTTCGGCATCATCGGTTTCAAGAAAGATATTTTCAAGCGGAAGTTTTTTAAATACTTTCGGCGTTTTTGATTTTGTGTTAAACAATTCGTGTCCGAACGATAAATAACAACCGAATTTCAGAAGTTCTCCGGCAATTGTGATGTTTCCGGAGTATCGATGAATAATAACAGGAATTTTAAGTTTTTCTGTTTTCAGTATTTCAAGCAATTCCGAAAATGCTTTAACACAATGGATGATAATCGGTTTTTCAACTTCTTTTGCAATATTTATTTGTTTTAAAAAAACATCTTTTTGCAAATCAAAATTCGAATGTAACTTATCTAACCCGATTTCACCAATTGCAAGAACATTTTTTAATGATGCCGCTTTTTTGATTGTATTAATTTGCTCATCTATATCAATTTTTGAAACCTCCCAAGGGTGTATTCCTACGGAATAAAATTTTGTTTCTTCAATGGCGGCAACATCTTCCGGAAAAAGATTGATTAATGCAAGGTTTGTGCATTGTTTGTTGTGGTTATGTATGTTGATGAATTGCAATATTATTGTTTAATGCCATGTTTTGTCATAATTTTTGCAGAAAAAGCAAAAATTTCGCCAAACCTGATGTTCCGTGATTTTTACCCCGCATTTCACTTCGTTTCATACAGGGTTAATAATATTTTGCTCCTACGGAGCATCTTCTTAAAAAAAATTTAAGCCGGTATTTTATCTTTTTATTTCCTCAATTCCCTTCTTTATCCTCAAAAGCGTTTCTTCTTTCCCGATGCTTGAAATAATATCAAACAAGTGCGGTCCGCCGCCGGTACCGGTTAAAACCAATCGAAAAGGGTTCAGAACTTTTCCGAAATTCAGTTCGTTTTTTTCAATAAATTGCTTTACAATATGTTCGGTATGTTCCGTTGTGAAACGTTGTTCGGGAATGTCTTCCAAAAGGTCATAAATTTGTTGCATCATTTGAGGTGTGTCCTCTTTCCAGCGTTTTTTTACAACTTTCGGGTTGTATTCTTTCGGCGTTTCAAAAAAGAATGCCGCTTGCGAACAAAAGTCCGTTAACAGATGCATACGTTCTTTCACCAAACCGATTACTTTTTCGACATAAAGCACGTCAACATCCGGAAATTTCTTTTCAACTTCAGGAAGGATATAATCCGTTAATTCGTCATTCGGCGTGTGAATAATGTATTGCTGATTAAACCAAAGTGCTTTTTCGGGTGAAAATCTTGCTCCGCTTTTGTGCACGCGGTTTAAATCAAATTCTTTTATCATTTCCTCAAGCGACAAAATTTCTTTATCGTCTTCAGGACTCCAACCGAGCAATGCCAACATATTAATAAATGCTTCCGGCAAATAACCGCTTTCTTTGTATCCTGCAGAAATATCACCGGTTTTGGGGTCTTTCCATTCAAGCGGGAAAACCGGAAAACCGAGTTGGTCTCCGTCGCGCTTGCTTAGCTTCCCTTTTCCGCTCGGTTTCAGCAACAGCGGAAGATGTGCAAATTCCGGCATTTCGTCTTCCCGGCCGAAAGCTCTGTATAACAGGACATGTAAAGGTAACGAGGGCAACCATTCTTCGCCTCTTATGACGTGAGATATTTTCATTAAATGATCATCTACGATGTTTGCAAAATGATAGGTCGGTAATCCGTCGGATTTAAAAAGCACCTTATCGTCTAATTGAGAGCTGTTTACAGTAACTTCTCCGCGAATAATGTCTTTAACCGTAATTGTTTCATTTTCGGGAACTGCAAAACGAATAACATAAGGTTTTCCCGATTCTATTTCTGCAAATACGTCATTTTCGGGCATGGTGAAAGAGTTTTTCATCTCACCTCTTGTTTGTGCATTATATTGCCTGACCGATGAACCGCTTTCTTCCAATCGTTTTCTTAATGCATCCAATTCTTCGGGAGTGTCAAAAGCATAGTAAGCACTGCCGTTATTGAGAAGTTTTTTTATGTGTTCGTTGTAAATATCTCGTCGTTCCGATTGCTTGTAAGGTCCGAAATCACCGCCTTCGTTAATGCCTTCATCAATTTCAATTCCGCACCATTCCAACGATTTCATTATGTATTCTTCGGCACCTTTGACATAACGCATTTGGTCGGTATCTTCTATTCTTAAAAGAAAATCGCCTTTGTGTTTTTTGGCAAAAAGATAATTGAACAAAGCCGTTCTTACTCCGCCTATATGTAAAGGTCCCGTGGGGCTGGGAGCAAATCGTACTCTTACTTTTTCGTGCATAACTTAAGTTTTATTTTTATGCAAAAGTAAGGGAATCTCGGCGGATTGCAAAATGTAATTCTCTTAATAAGAAAGATAATTTTTTGCATACTCTTTATCTTTCAGAAGTTGTAGTTTCAGAGCATTTTTATTTTCAAATTTCTGCTCTTCCCGAATGTATTTTTTAAAACTGATTTGTATTTTTTCACCATACAGATTTCCCTGAAAATCAAAGATATGTGCTTCAATTGTTTGTTTGTTGCTTGTATCGACTGTCGGTCTGGAACCGATATTTAACATTCCGGAAAATGCTTTTTCGGCAATGATTATTTTAACGGCATAAACGCCCGATTTCGGAATGAGTTTTTCGCTGTGAACATCAATATTTGCTGTCGGAAAATCAATGGATCTGCCTATTTTATTTCCCGAAACAACGTCTCCGGAAAGAAAATAATCATAACCGAGGCATGTATTTGCTTTTTCAATATTTCCGGCAAGTACGGCATTGCGTATTTTTGTCGAGCTGACGGTTTCATTGTTCAGCATATAAGCATCAACTTTTTTCACATCAATGTTGAAAGGATGTGCACAATTTCGCAAAATATCAATATTGCCTTGTCTGTCTTTGCCGAAACGATGGTCGTATCCCACAATTAATTTCTTGACATTCAGCTCATTGTGAAGAATTTTTTCTATAAAATTGCAAGACGATAAAGAGGCAAATTCTTTTGTAAAAGGATAAATAATAATGTGTTTTATTCCGACATTTTCAAGAAGTTGTGCTTTTTCGTCAAGGGTATTCAGTAAAAATAGATCTTTGAAATTCGGGTCTAAAATTTTTCGAGGATGAGGGTAAAGTGTCAAAACAACCGGTTCGCCGTTTAATTTTTTGGCTTCTCTGATTAATGTTTTCAATATTTTTCGATGTCCGAGGTGTACACCGTCAAAAGTCCCGACCGTAAGAACCGGATTTTTAACTTTAAAATCGTTTATGTTTCGATAAATTTTCATAAAGAAAGGGCAAATTTATAAGAAACTTGCCCTTTTCGAAAAAATATTTTAATTAAGACGTTTTTATCTGACCGAATTAATGTAATCGTTCAATTCTTTAATTGAAGAAGAAAAGTCAAAGACATCGTTAATGATAAAATAATTTCCGATATCATAGGTATGGGTGTATGCAAATTTTGCAAATTCCAGTTTATCTTTTTCAAAATCAAATAAAGCTGTAATTTCTTTAACTTGTTGTACCGTTAAGCAGTTTGAATTTACGATTTGTTTGGCAATGGTTTGTTTATCATCGGCAAAATCGGCATTTGCAATGGTTTGTTTTGCTCTCTGAAAATTTGATCTGTTCATCGGCCAAGGGCAACCGATATTTCCGTCATAACCTTGCATAACATAGTGATCGGTGTTTTCTTCCGTAACAACATAATGCGTTTCACTTTCATTTACATTCGCATCGTAATTTACGTTTGCTTCATTTACATTGATGTTTGTGTTTAAGCTGACACCGCCGTCTTCTGTTTGAACAGAAACATTTCCGCCGGTTTCGTTAACATTCATATCAATGTGAACACCGTTGTTGTTATTGTCCGTAACAATCACATTATCCGTATTATCATTTTGATAAACTTGTTCTTCGGGAACATAATCATAGGGCAAAGCTGCCTCTGAATAATAACGTAAAACATTCCTCCCCTTTTTGTCTTTTTTTATTCTGTATGTAAGGTCCATACCCGGTTTTGTATAAACATTCTTATCAATACTCGGAATGGTTTTATCTTCAAAAATGATTTTAATTTTATAGGCAGGATTTGTTAAACCTTCCAATTTTACATTTGTCCGAGCTTCCGAATTTTTCTTTAATCCGTTCATAATGACAGTAAATGGATAGCCGTCTTCAGAAAAAAATGTTAAAGAAGAATACGGAACTTGTGAAACGGCATTTGTAAATATGCCGAATAAAATTGCGGTAATAAATATTGTTTTTTTCATAATTAAGGGTTTAGAATAA
>JANTGL010000125.1 GCA_024762915.1 Bacteroidales bacterium
TTGTTCTTCAAAAACCGAAAATTAAAGAATACATTCCCGAAATGAAACGCATCCTTGCCGAAACGATGCAAATTTCCGAAGAAGATGTTTCCGTAAAAGCCACAACAACCGAAAAACTCGGTTTTGCAGGCAGGGAAGAAGGTATAGCAGCTTATGCATCGGTATTAATTATCAAAAACTAAATTTTCTTGTTCAGACTTAGTTTCTGAAAATCCCTTTCTTCAAATTACCGAAAGCATCAAAAGCAATTCGGTTTGAAAAGAAAATTGTTAATACAACATTTAATACGGCCGATGAGAAAATCGTAATCAGCAACATGATTTGATATTTAACGGCAATATTCGGATTGCTGCCGCCCAGAATTTGTCCGGTCATCATTCCCGGCAAGGAAATTAATCCCATAATTGCCGTCGTGGCAATCATCGGGTTAAATGCTACCCTTAAAGCATCCCTCATAAAAGGCAAAAGAGCTTCTTTTTTTGTTGCTCCGTTAGCTAAATGCCGGCGATAGTACGTTTCTTCTTCATCAATCCGTTTGTAAAAGGCATCAACGGCAATTACGACATTTTTTATGGTGTTGCCTAGCAACATTCCCGTTACCGGAATAAAATATCGTGCATTAAAAACATTATCTAATTTTATGACAAAGCCCAAAAAATATGCATCGGTAACGGCAATACTGATAATTCCGGAGAGCAAAACGGGAATAAAAAATAATTTCATCTTTAATCCGCTTCTTCTGATTATTGTATATGAGGCAATGACGGACATCAAAACAACCCATGCAATATTTATCAGCGCATTATTTAATTTAAAAATGTATTCCAAATACAACCCGACAAGTAAAAGTTGAACGGTCATTCTCGTTGTTGCAATCAAAGTATCTTTTACCAATCCGGTTTTATAATACCACAATGCAAGAACGGGAATTAGCATTAAAGCATAGCCCGAAAACAATGCAAAATAATTTATGTCAACAACTTTTTCCATTTTCAATTCAATCACTTTTAATCTACATCAATCTCATCAATCTTTTTCATTCTTCCTCAATCTCACAACTCAATAACCCTGTCGGAATTTCGAATCCAATATTCATCATGTGTTGCTGCAATTACGGTTAAATCATCTTTTTTCATTATATAATCGGTTACTTTTCTTTTAATATTTTCATCCAATGCCGAAGTCGGTTCATCTGCTAATAATAACGGTTTTTTTAAAAGCAGGCAACTTGCCAGAATAATCCGTTGTTTTTGGCCGCCTGAAATTTCATTTGTTTTTTTAGATAATAAATTCTCGGATAATTCAAATGCCGAAAAGATTTCGGCTACTTCATTTTTCGTCGGTTTCAAAGGTTTATTTAACACAAATTCAAACGGCTCATAAAACAGTGCTTTTACAGTTTTTACGGCTAAGGAAGTATCTTGCGCAATCCAAGCAATGTTTTTTCGAATGTCGGAAACAGTTTCTGCGTTTAATTTTTTTCCTAAAACGGATATCGTTCCTTCATAACCGGGAATGAAACCGGAAAGCAAATTCAACAAAGTCGACTTTCCTTTTCCGGATTCGCCGGTAAGGGCAATTTTTTCACCTCTTTGTATTTTTAATGAAAAATTATTAAAAATAATTTCATTATTAAAATGGAGCGTAAGATTTGAAATTTCAGTCATTTTAGCACAAACGGTTTATGCAAAGAAAAATAATTATTCATGAAATCGGAAAAATAATAAAAAAATACTTGGCATGCATAATATTATTTCGTAAATTTGCAATGCATGCATAATAAAAAGAAGATGAATTTAAAAGATACCATTGATTTTCATATCAAAGGAACCTGGCATACATTAACTAAAATGTATAACCGACTGGCAGCAGAACACGGAAGTTCGCAAACGGCGGCATATATTCTTGTTAATATTGATAAAGAAGGAACCCCGGCAACTAAAATTGCTTGTCGGCTGGGAATGGAAGCAACAAGTTTAAGTCGTGTGCTGAAAAAAATGGAAGAGCAAAATTTAATTTTAAAACAAGTTGATGAAACGGATAAGCGGATTATGAAAATTTTTCTTACCGATGAAGGCATAATCAAACGCAAATTTGTGAAACAAATATTAATTGACTTTAACAAAAAGGTAACTCAAAAAGTAAATAAGCAAGATTTGAAAATATTTTTTAAAGTTTTAAATACGATTAATGAATTGGCATTTCAGGAAAATCCTGCCAATCAATAACAGACTAATTAATTTTATAAATCCCAACATTATGACAAGAAGAATTAAAAAAGTAGCAGTTCTGGGTTCCGGAGTAATGGGTTCCGGAATAGCTTGTCATTTTGCGAATATCGGTCTCGAAGTTTTACTTATCGACATCGTGCCTCGCGAATTGACTGATGCTGAAAAAGCAAAAGGGCTGACACTTGAAAGTAAAGTTGTGCGAAATCGCATCGTTAACAGTGCTTTAAAGGCAGCACTGAAATCAAAACCGTCACCCATTTACAAACAAGAATTTGCCAAACGTATAACAACCGGTAATTTCGATGATGATTTACCGAAAATTAAAGATTGCGATTGGGTTATTGAAGTCGTCATCGAACGTCTCGATATCAAACAACAAGTGTTTACAAATGTTGATAAATATCGAAAAAAAGGTGCTTTGGTAACTTCAAATACGTCCGGTATTTCAATTGAAAAAATGGCGGAAGGCAGAAGCGAAGATTTTCAAAAACATTTTTGCGGCACACACTTTTTTAATCCGCCGCGTTACTTGAAATTATTTGAAATTATACCTTCAACGAAAACCGATCCCGAAGTTATTAAATTCCTCGGTGATTATGCACGAAGATTTCTTGGTAAAACAACCGTTCACGCAAAAGATACACCGGCATTTATCGCAAATCGTATCGGAACATTTTCCATTATGTATCTTTTTAATAATGTGAAAAAATACGGTTTGAACATTACCGAAATTGATAAATTAACGGGAACTTTAATCGGACGTGCAAAATCGGCAACTTTCAGAACGGCTGATGTTGTCGGTCTTGATACTTTGGTACATGTTGCTAACGGAATTAAAGACAGCACAAAAGATGAAGGAAACGAATTTTTTGCCGTTCCGGATTACATTCAAAAAATGCTGGACAACGGATGGCTCGGTTCTAAAACCAAAAAAGGTTTCTCTACAAAAGTGATGGTTGACGGAAAGAAAACATTCCCGACACTCGACTTTGAAACAATGGAATATACGGTTGATGCTCGACCGAAATTTAAAGCGCTTGAAAAAACAAAAGGTGTTGAAAATATCGGTAAACGCATTGCAATTCTTATGGCAGATAAAGATAAAGTCGGCGAATTTATGCGTGACAGTTTTTATGCTCTTTTTTGGTATTCTTCAAACCGTATTCCTGAAATTACCGATGCAGTTTACAAAGTTGATGATGCTTTAAATGCCGGTTTCGGATGGAAACTCGGCCCTTTTACAACTTGGGATGCCGTGGGTGTTGAGGAAACCGTAAAAGCAATGGAAGAAGCCGGCAGAAAACCCGCACAATGGGTTTACGACATGTTGGCAAGCGGTGCAAAATCATTCTATAAAGTAGAAGGCGGACGTAAATTGTATTATGACATTCCTTCTAAATCTTATAAAGTTGTTCCGGGAAGTGAAGATATTATTTCTTTGGATATTCTTCGTGAAACGAATGTGGTGTACACGAATGAAGAAGCTTCGGTTTTTGATATCGGAGACGGTGTTCTTAATGTAGAATTTCATTCTAAAATGAATGTTATCGGAGCCGGAACATTACAAGCGCTTAATAAAGCAATTGATTTGGCGGAAGCTGATTATAAAGCTGTTATTGTTTCAAATGAAGCCGATCATTTTTCTGCCGGAGCAAATGTGGGTATGATTTTTATGATGGCTGTTGAACAAGAGTTTGACGAATTAAACTATGCTGTTCAAATGTTCCAAAACACCATGATGCGATTACGTTATTCTTCAATTCCCGTAATTGCTTGTCCTCACGGAATGGCACTCGGCGGCGGATGCGAACTTTCAATGCACTCCGATAAAGTGATTGCACATGCCGAAACCTATATGGGATTAGTTGAATTTGGTGTCGGTCTTATTCCCGGCGGCGGCGGAACAAAAGAATTTGCTTTGCGTCTCGGTGATGAATTGAAAGAAGGCGATATTCGTTCAAATCAATTCCTTAACAGATATTTAACGATCGGACAAGCAAAAGTTTCAACATCTGCTTATGAAGCATTCGATTTGGGCTATTTACGACCGGGTATTGATGAAGTAATTGTCAGTTCGGTTGACCAACTGTCTTATGCTAAAAAAGTGGCTTTGCAAATGGTTGAAAAAGGATATTCTCAACCTGCTCCTCGCAATAATGTAAAAGTTCTCGGAAAAGAAGTTCACGGACTTTGGCTCGTGGGTGCCGACAGTTTTACAAAAGGCGGATATATGAGTGAACACGATAAATTGATTGCAGAAAAACTCGGATACGTTATTTCCGGCGGTGATATCTCGCAAGCTATGACAGAAGTTACTGAGAAATACCTCTTAGACCTTGAACGAAAAGCATTTTTGGAATTGGCAATGCAAAAGAAAACACTCGAAAGAATGCAAAGTTTAATTACGAAAGGTAAAATTTTAAGAAATTAGAAATTAGTATCTGGTAAATACTATTAAGAGAGCAAAAATTGTCTTAACTACTAATTACTAATTACAAATATTTAATAATAAAGTATAGAGTTAAACAGAAAGTAAATAGAATAATAAACCTAATTACTAACTACTAACTACTAACTACTAAAATTAAAAGAAATGGAAGCATATATAGTAGGCGGATACAGGTCAGCGATAGGTAAAGCACCGAGGGGTAAATTCAGATTTACGCGTCCCGATGATATTGCCGTTGCCGTTATCAGACACTTGATGAATGATTTTCCGCAAATCGAAAAAAATAAAATCGACGATGTTGTCGTAGGAAACGCATTTCCCGAAGCCGAAAGCGGTTTAAATATGGGAAGATTACTTTCTTTAATGAGTTTGGATACAATCGAAGTTCCCGGCTCAACTATTAACAGATATTGTGCATCCGGTTTGGAAACCATTGCTGTTGCAACAGCAAAAATTCGCGCCGGATTAGCCGATATGATTATTGCAGGCGGTGCCGAAACCATGTCAATGATTGCGATGGGCGGTTGGAGAAGTATCCCCAACCCCACAGCATCCAAAAAACATCCTGATTGGTGGCACGGTATGGGATTAACTGCTGAAGCGGTTGTAAAAGAATATAATGTCAGCAGAGAAGCACAAGACGAGTTTTCTTTAAAATCTCATGAGAAAGCTTTGAAAGCACAAGCTGACGGTAAATTTAAAGATCAAATTGTACCGATTGAAGTTGAAGAAAACTATTTTGAAGACGGCATAGCCAAAACACGAAAATATGTTGTGGATACCGACGAAGGACCTCGTAAATCTAATATTGAAGGATTGGCTCGTTTGAAACCCGTTTTCGCACAAGGCGGAAGCGTGACTGCCGGGAATTCATCGCAAATGTCGGACGGAGCTGCATTCGTACTTGTTGTTTCTGAAAAAATGGTAAAACAATATAATCTTACACCGATTGCACGTTTGGTTGATTATCAAGTTGCAGGTGTTGAGCCTTACAAAATGGGTATCGGACCCGCAGCTGCTATACCGAAAGTATTAAAACATTCAGGTATGTCCCTTAATGATATTGAACAAATTGAATTAAATGAAGCATTTGCCTCTCAATCAATTGCCGTTATCAATGAATTGGGATTAAATTCCGATATTGTAAATGTAAACGGCGGTGCTATAGCAATGGGTCACCCGCTTGGTTGTACCGGTGCAAAACTTACCGTTCAATTAATGAATGAGATGAAACTCAGAAAACAAAAATACGGAATGGTAACCATGTGTATCGGAACCGGACAAGGCGGAGCCGGTATATTTGAATTGTTGTAAAACGGATTTGAGGCGAGAGATTTGAGATTTAGAATGTCTCAAATCTCATATCTCAAATCTCATATCTCAAATCTCAATACTAAGAACAATAACAATATGCATAATTTAAAAGAATTATCAGTTTGGAATAAAGCAATGGTTTTAACTGTTGAAGTTTATAAAGCCGTTACTACTTTTCCTGTTGACGAAAGGTTCGGTTTGACTTCACAAATTAAGAGGTCTGCTGTTTCGGTACCTTCAAATATTGCGGAAGGAGCAGGAAGAAATAATGTAAAAGAATTTATTCATTTCCTCGGAATTTCAAACGGTTCTTCTTTTGAATTACAAACACAAATAATACTTGCAAATAAATTAAATCTCATCAGTAAAGAAACATCAAATTCATTATTAAATAAAATTGATGAAATTCAAAAAATGACCTATGGTTTAATTAAAAAATTAAAGAATTATTAATCTGATTTAAGATAAAAAGTATCAGGCAATAAAATATTGTAAAAAATAATATCTGATGTCTCATATCTCTTTTATCTCAAATCTCAAATCTCAAAAAATATGGAAAATAAAAAAGCAATCAAAGGAGGCGAATTCTTAATAAAGGAAACCTCATACGAAGATATCTTCATTCCCGAAGAATTTAACGAAGAGCAAGACATGATGGCTCAAACAACGGCTGATTTTGTTGAGCAACAAGTATTGCCGAAAATCGATGATTTAGATAATCACGATTCCGAATTACTGACAAAATTAGTAAAAGATGCCGGGGAACTCGGATTATTGGGTGTTTCCGTTCCTGAAGAATACGAAGGTTTCGGACAAAATACGGTAACTTCAATGCGTGTTGTTGAAGAAATCGGACATGCCTTTTCTTATTCTGTTGCATTTTCGGCTCATACCGGTATCGGAACTTTACCTATTTTATATTACGGAACGGAAGAACAAAAAAAGAAATATCTTCCGAAATTAGCATCCGGAGAATGGATCGGTGCATATGCTTTAACTGAACCCGATGCCGGTTCTGACCCCAATGCAGGTAAATCGAAAGCTGTTTTAAGCGAAGACGGAAAACATTACATCTTAAACGGAGTTAAGATGTGGATTACCAACGGAGGTATTGCCGATATTCAAATTGTTTATGCAAAAATAGAAGACGATAAAAATTTAAGTGCTTTTATAGTTGAAAATACTTGGGAAGGTATTACAATCGGTGCCGAAGAAGAAAAAATGGGTATTAAAGGTTCTTCAACAGTGCAAATTTATTATAACGACGTAAAAATTCCCGTTGAAAATCTTCTCGGTGACAGAAACGGCGGATTTAAAATTGCATTGAATATTCTTAACCTCGGACGATTAAAACTCGGTGTTGCCACAATTGGTGCAGCAAAAGGTGTTATCAGTTATGCCGTTCAATATGCAACAGAAAGAAAGCAGTTTAAAACCCCGATTGCACAATTCGGTGCGATTAAGCATAAATTAGCAGAAATGGCAATACAAACTTATGCCGGAGAATGTATGGGTTATCGTATCAGTCAAAATATTGACGATGCTATTGACGGTTACATTGCCGAAGGTATGGA
>JANTGL010000126.1 GCA_024762915.1 Bacteroidales bacterium
GAATCAAAAGTAAAAAAAAAAACGTATTTTTCAGGAAAATTAAACTTAATTTTGACCGGTTTTCATAATTTTATCAACTTTCGGATTTGTCGGGTCAATTTCTTTTAAAATATTGTAAACTTTTTTCTTTTCTTGAACGGGAGCATCAGAAAAAATCTTTACAATTTCATCCGTTTTTGCAGTCAGTATGATTCGAAGAAAATATGAATCTGCTTTTCGATTATAAACTTGTTTTAAAAATTGACAAGCATTTGCAACCTGCCCGCGTCCTAATTCAGGTTTATCGGACATAACATCTAGGCCGAGACGATGGTAACGGTAATAAAATTTTCTTAAAGGTGCATTTTCACTGCTTGTAATATGTTCGATTAAATAAAATCGATTGTTTTGATTGCTTGTCCCGAAAGCTTTCCAATTATTATCGGGATCGGATTGCGCATTATTCATTATTTGCTTGGCTTTATCTAAATAAACAGTTCCCGAATTTAAACCGAATGAATCATAATCAAGTCCGATGATGATGTATGCATAAAAAGCAAGTACCGAAGTCAGATTTGAAAGATGGGTGTTTTCGTTAAATTCAAGTGCCTGTCCTTCAGTGTAGTAAAAGTCAAAATCTTTATCTTCCTTATAATTGAATAAAGTTGATTTGTAATTTGTATTGAAAATCGGTCTTGTGGATTGTACTGAAATGTTTCCCGTAAATTTATCAATCCCGTTATATTTGGAAAGGTTAATTTGAATTTGACATTCTATTCTTTCATTATTTGAAAAAACATTATTAGTCCAAACTCGATTATTCATAAATTCAAATAAATCCTTTTGCATCGCACGAAATAATTCTTCGTTACTTCCCTGAATTTGACTTCTGTTAATACTGATTCTGCAATTTAATTCTTGAGAAAAACCGTAAAAACTAATCGTAAAGAATATGATAATAAAAAGAATCTGTTTCATCTGTTTATATTTATTATTTTAAAGGCCGGAAATGTAATGAGTCAGAATTTTTTTTCAGTTTATAATTTAAGCAATTCAACAACTTTATTCAAAATATCTTTTGCAACTTCGGTCTTTGATTTTAACTCAAATCTTTTAATATTATTGTCTTTATCAATGATTGAAATTTTATTTGTATCGTAACCGAACCCGGCACCTTTGTCTTTTAAAGAATTTAATACAATGAAATCAAATTTTTTTTTCTTAATTTTATTTTGTGCATTAACAAGTTCATCATCAGTTTCTAAAGCAAAGCCAATCGTAATTTGTTCCTTTTTTTTACGAGAACCAAATTCTTTTGCAATATCTTTTGTCGGTTTTAAATCAATACTGAGTTTATCTGTCTTTTTCTTAATTTTTGATTGTAACGGATTTTTCGGAGTGTAATCAGAAACAGCAGCAGCAAAAATTATGATATCGTTTTCGTGAAAATGTTTTTCAGTTTTCGTGAACATTTCTTCGGCATTTTGAACCGATATTGTTTTAATGTTTTTATTTTCTGTTTTAAGATTTACGGGACCTGAAATAAGGGTAACATTTGCACCGTATTCGGCAAAAATTTCGGCAATAGCAAAGCCCATTTTGCCGCTCGAACGATTTCCGATAAATCGAACGGGATCAATATTTTCGTAGGTAGGTCCTGCCGTGATTAAAACTTTGTAGTCTTTAAGTTTTTTTTTTTGATTGAAAAAATTCTCCAAAAATGTTAAAATGTTTTCAGGCTCGGTCATTCTGCCTTTCCCTTCCAATCCGCTTGCAAGTTCACCGGTTTCGGCATCTATAATATAATTCCCGAATGATTTCAAGGTTTGGATGTTTTTTTGAACCGCAGGATGTTTAAACATATCTAAATCCATTGCAGGAGCCCAAAAAACAGGACATTTTGCAGACAAATAAGTTGTTAACAGAAGATTGTCGGCAATTCCGTTTGCTGCTTTACCCAATGAATTTGCAGTTGCCGGAGCAATGATAAAGGCATCAGCCCATAATCCTAAGTCAACATGGCTGTTCCAATCTCCGTTTTCCGGATTAAAGAACAATTTTAAAACAGGTTTTTGAGATAAGGTTGAAAGGGTAAGGGGGGTAATGAATTTTTCAGCAAAAGGCGTCATAATTACTTGAACTTCTGCTCCTTTTTTTATCAGTAATCTTATAAGAATTGCAGCTTTATATGCTGCAATTCCTCCGGTTATACCGACAATTATTTTTTTCCCGTTCATGATTTAGAAGGTCTTAGTTATTTTTCTTCATCATCTTCAGGATTTCTTTGATAAATTTTATTTTCAAGAAGTTCCTGTATGGCAATTAAAGTAGGTTTAGGTAAACGTTCATAAAATTTAGAAATTTCAATTTGTTCACGATTTTCAAAAATTTCTTCCAGATTGTCCGTATATGACGCAAATTCTTGTAATTTTTGATTTAATTCCTCTTTAATCTCTTTTTGTATTTGTTTTGAACGTTTTCCCGTAATAACCAAAGATTCATAAATATTACCGGTATTTTTTTCTAAATCGGTAAAATCTCTGGTAATTGTTGTATCGTTAGCATTTGTTTTTTTATAGTCCATCTTAGTTAATGTATATTTGATTTATTATAAACTTGCTGTTTGATTATTGTTTAATTTTAAAATTTCTTTGTCAATTATTTTTTTAATTGAGTTTAGTTCTTTTGTATAGTTACTTGAAGGGTATTTTTCGGTGAAATTTTTATAGGCTTTTAAAGCATCTTCATAACGCTCTTTTTGTTTAATAACAATACTGTTTTGAGCATATTTATATTTCGATTTCACGATTAAATACATAATTTCTTCTTTATATTTCGTATCCGGATAATCATTGATACTGTTTTTTAAAGCAATTGAAGCAGCATTAAAATAACCGATATTATAATATAATTTTGCATTTAAAAACGATTTTTCCTCTAACCGAGCTCTTAACTCATCAACTAAATTATTACACTCTTCAATACGTTTACTGTCAGGATATTTCGTGATAAACAATTCAAATTCTCTTAAGGCCGTCATTGTTGCTTGTTGATCAAGTTTTGCCTTCGGGGCATCTAAATAATAACATTTAGCACTCATAAATTGAGCTTTTTCCGCATTTTTACCCTTCGGATAATCCGTTGTGTATTTTCTGAAATAGTAACCGGCCAGTATGTAATCTTTTATATGGTAATAAGAATCGGCATATTTATACAAAGCATCTTCACCGCTTTTGGTCATTCTCAATGAAAGAATGACATCTTCAAGCATAATTTGAGTTTTGGCATATTTCCCTGCTTCATAATATTCCAGGGCTTTCGTATATTTTTTCTCGGGATCTTGAATTTTTTTTGCCGTATTAAATTCACAAGAATGGAGAAAACTTACTGATAATATGATTGATATGAAAAAACTTATTTTTTTTAGCATGGCTGCAAAATTAATATTTTATTCTGAAAAGGAAATCTTTTTTTGAATTTATTTTTTATTGTTTTAACGATATTTTTTAAAAAAAGTTACAGTTGAATATGAATAATGAATTATTGATGTTTGAAATTTAATTTATTGAAACCGTAACTCAGAGAAAACACATTAGAATATAGTGCAACGGATTGGTCGCCGATATCGGTTAAGGCATAATCAAGCATAAAGTTATAAATGTTTATTCCCAATCCGATACTCGGTTGAAAATTCAGAATTTCTTTATCAAAATCAGGAATTTTTGAAAAATTACCGATACCGGTTCTGAAGAAAATGATATTCTTGAAATTTAATTCTCCTCCGAAATACGGGTCGATACTTACGGCTTTTGAACTGAGAAGAGTATATTTTTTTCCGTCAAAACTGAAATCAATATCAATCTCGGGACGGAAACTGAATTTTTCGGATAATTTAAAATTTCTTGCAGCTCCGACAATAAGTTCAGGCATCGTAATTTCAAGACTGTTTGAAGGGATGTCATTACCCGTTTGTATGAATACGTCTTTCAAACTTTCAGTGTTATAAAACCAGGCATTAAATGTAGACGTTGCATCTTTCAGATTTGCTCCGAATAACCAATTTTTCTTCATGTATTTTAGTCCGATATCAAAGCCGAACCCGAATGCTTTAGCAAATTCTCCCTGATTTCGGAATATAATTTTGGTGCTGACACCGTAGGACAAACCGGGAATTGAACTTTTTTTGGCGTATGAAAGTAAAAATGCCCAATCGGCTACCGAGAAATATGAAATTCGGTTATAATCAATATTGCCGTTTTCATCAATCAATTCAAGAGTGTTCGGAATATTATCAATTCCGAAGCGAATTAAACTTCCTGCAATAACCGATGAATCATTGATTTTATAGGCTGAACCGAGATAATCATATTTTGCAATACCGGCAAAATATTCGGAATGCATGGCAGCAATTTCATAATTATTTTGAATAAAATTTAATCCGGCGGGATTCCAAAATCCCGAATATACATCATCGGATGAAGCCGTAACGGCATTTGATAATGCCAATGCTTTTGCTCCGATACCGACTGATAAAAATTCATTACTGTAAATGCGAATTTGCGCCTGCAATCGAAAGGAAAAAGAGGAAAATATAAAAATCAGTGTTAATATTTTTGGCATTTCATAAAATTTAAGATATTTTTACCAAAGATTAATTTAATTTTAAACTGCAAAAGTGAATACTTATTGCTTAAAATAAAAAATAATTATGGACAAAGAATTACGATATTTCACCTTGCCGAATATTTTTACATTATTAAATTTAGTTGCAGGAAGTTTAGCAATTTTATTTGCTTTTGAGAAATCGGGAAATTTAACTTATGCGGCAACATTTATTTTTATTGCTGCATTTTTTGATTTTACGGACGGTTTTGTTGCTCGATTAACGAACTCGGTTTCTAAACTGGGGAAATATTTGGATTCTCTTTCTGATATAGTCAGTTTCGGAACAGCCCCTGCTGTTATTGTATATCAAATGCTGAAAACAGCAACGGAAGTTAAAGGTTTTTCTTTTGAATTACCCTATTGGAAAATTCTAGTATTACTTTCACCGATTGTATTAATTATTGCTGCTGCTCTGCGTCTGGCAAAATTTAATGCCGATCGCAGACAAACTCATCATTTTTTGGGTTTACCCGTTCCGGTTTCGGCAATCTTTTTTGCTTCCTTACCTTTTGTAAATACATTTGATCCGGATAATTTATTAATTCTTAAAACATGGTTAGATGTTAATATGCCTTTTGATTTTATATTGGCTGTAATCGGTGTTCAAGTTTATGTTTTGACAAATTTTTGGTTTTATGTTGTTTCAATTTTTGTTTTTGCAATTTTACAACTTTTGGAAATTCCGATGTTCTCGTTTAAATCAGATAATTATTCTATTAAAGCTAATGCCGCTAAATACAGTTTCTTAATTCTGGCAGTTTTAATGTTTGCATTCTTTCAATGTTTTATAATTCCGATTATAATCATTCTTTATATTTTATTTTCTGTCGGTATTGATATCGGAAATGCCTTTGAAAATTTAAGTTTTAAAGAAAATCCTAAAACATGGTTGATTGAATCTATTCTTGTAACTATATTCCTCTTCTTACCTTTTGGAATTGTTGCAATAATTAATGCTTTAAGAGTACAATCCTTTTATAAATCAGGTAATATTGAAAGTGCAAATAAGTTTTCAAAAGTTGCAGGTAAATGGACAATGTTAAGTTTATATGTAGGAATAATAATATTTCTTTTAGGTATAGTTTTAGTTCAAAATTCTTAAAATTTAGAAAAAAGAATAATCTTCTCAGCCAAAACCTCTGCAATTTTACGATAAGATGCATCGGAACTTCCTGCAATATGCGGCGTAAGAATTACTTTTTCAGAATTTATTAAATATTGAAGAGCCGGAGAATTTTGTCCGGCAAAAATATCTTCGAAAGATGTTTTTTCGTATTCCAGAACATCTAAAGCAGCACCCGTAACTTTTCCGGATTTCATGTTTTTTACCAAATCATCTGTTTTTACTACTTTTCCTCTTGCCGTGTTGATAAGATAAATCGGTTTATTAAAATGATTGATAAAATCATTATTTATCATAAATTGAGTTTCTTCAGTTAAAGGAACATGAATGCTTAAAATATCTGTTTCTTGAAATAAAGTTTCTAAATGAATTTCTTTAACATAATCATCGGAAAAATCGGTTTTATATTTATCGTATGAAATTACCTTTGCGGAGAATCCTTTTAATCTTTGAGCAAACGCACTTCCCATATTACCGTATCCGATAATTCCGATTGTTTTGCCCTGTATTTCAGTTCCGATATTTTGTCGGTTCCAAATTCCTTTACGGATTTCCGCATCGGAAATTTTAATTTTGTGCATCAGTGTCAGCAACATTCCAAGAGCATGTTCCCCAACGGAATCTCTGTTCCCTTCAGGTGAATTAATACATTTTATTCCTTTGCTTTCGGCATAAACCGTATCAATATTTTCCATACCGGCTCCGGCACGGGCAATAAATTTTAAATTATTTGTTAGCTTTATAAAAGCTTTGTCAATTCGAAATTTACTTCTGATTACCAGTCCGTTATAATCAAAGATTTTTTTTTGAAGTTCCGAAAAAGTAAGTTTCGGTTCATAAGAACAAAAAAAACCTGCATCAGATAATTTTTTTTGCAGGATTTCGTGTGTCGGTTCGGCAATAAGAATTTTAAACATCGGCTAATTTAAAAAATTAATAATCTTGTGCACCGCGCATGGGTTTAGTTCCGTTAAAATAAACTCTGATTCCGGATTTATTTCCCAACAAATTTCCTTCTTCATCATATCTGAAATATGCCAGCATAATTGAATTTACCTGTTTATACATTTTTAGTTCTTTTTCATCAAAATACCAATCTTCGGTAAACAATATTTGTCCGATGTCTTTTCTGTTGAATTCGTTTTCGAGATTTTTAACATCTTCAATTGTCATTTCTTCTCCCGTTATGTAATTGTATGCTTTTAATTTTTTGGCATAAACAGCATCAAAAATTTTATCTGCAAGGAGTTGTGTTTTTATTCCGCCGAGCCAATCATCCATATAATATGCTTCGGGGTCGGCGTTTTTTACATTGGCAATGTACATAATCGTATCTGCAATTTTTAATGCTTTTTGATTATGGATCAGATTATCCGGATTAATCGTTACGGTATTCGTTTCAGTTGTATTTTCTTCTGAAGATTTTTGTTTGCATGAACCGAACAGTATAATGATTAATGCAAATACGAAAAGATGTTTAAGTTTCATTCTGTTAATTATTAAAAGTTTTTACAAAAATAGAAATAATCATTTAATCAGATATCAAATTTCAGTTTTAATGTCATCAACTAATTAAATAGGATGTTCCGGTTTAATTCCGAAACCGGCTTTTTCGGGTAAATTTCCGAATAAGTGAATTGCTTGAATATAATACCTTCTTTAATTTTTAACTTATCTTGTTCAGTATGTTATTTATTCATCTGTCTAATTTTTTTGGTGTATTATAAAAGAAATTTAACAGTTAATAAAAT
>JANTGL010000127.1 GCA_024762915.1 Bacteroidales bacterium
TCTCTTAAAATAATGAATTCCAGCCCTTTGCCGCTTCTTTTGTTCATTACCCATCCTTGGGTTTCAACGGTTTTTCCTTCGAAGTTTTTAAAATCTTTAATTTGTATCATTGTTTGCTTTCTTTATTTTGTCAATATTTAATCCAACTTCAAAACAGCCATAAATGCATTTTGAGGGATTTCCACATTGCCGATTTGTTTCATTTTTTTCTTTCCTTTTTTCTGTTTTTCAAGCAATTTACGTTTACGCGTAATATCGCCGCCGTAACATTTTGCCGTTACATCTTTTCGCACGGCTTTAATGGTTGAACGGGCTATGATTTTTGACCCTATTGCTGCTTGTATCGGTACGGCAAATTGATGTCTCGGTATCAGTTCGCTTAATTTATCGGTCATTCTGCGGCCGAGTTTATAGGCATTGTCTTCATGAATTAAAGAAGAAAGCGCATCCACCCGTTCGCCGTTTACCAAAATATCCATTTTTACCAATTTGGCTTTTCTGAAATCGGATAATTGATAATCAAATGAAGCGTAGCCCTTTGAGATGCTTTTTAATTTATCGTAGAAGTCGAAAACAATTTCCGCTAAAGGTAAATCATAAGATAATTCGGCACGGTTTGAAGATAAATAATGTTCTTTTTTCAGGACACCGCGTTTTTCCAAACATAAATTCATCACTTGACCGTAATAAGTCGTATCGGTAATAATCTGTGCATCAATAAACGGTTCAAGAATTTCTTCAATAATTCCGGGATCGGGCAATCCCGAAGGATTATGAACTTCAACGGTTTCGCCTTTTTTGGTTTTAACGATGTATGATACATTGGGAACCGTTGTAATAACGTTCATATTAAATTCTCTGTCGAGTCGTTCCTGAACTATTTCCATATGCAAAAGTCCGAGAAATCCGCAGCGGAAACCAAAACCCAATGCCAAAGACGATTCGGGTTCAAAAGTTAAGGAGGCATCGTTCAGCTGCAGTTTTTCAACGGCATATCTGAGGTCTTCATAATCCTCTGTATCAATCGGATAAATACCGGCAAACAACATGGGTTTTACCTCTTCAAAACCTTCGATTTCCGTTTCGCACGGATTATCAAACTGCGTTAAAGTATCACCGACTTTTACTTCTTTTGCTTCTTTAATACCGGAAATAATATAACCTACATCACCGGCTCTTAATTCATTTTCAGCTCTTTGTTTTAATTTTAATACACCTATTTCATCCGCATAATAATCTTTTTCGGTATTAAAAAATTTAACATGGTCGCCTTTTCTTATCGTTCCGTTAAAAATTTTAAAATAAGCGATAATCCCTCTGTACGAATTATAAACCGAATCAAATATCATTGCTTGTAAGGGTGCATCGGGGTCGCCTTCCGGAGCAGGGACATCATTAATTATTCGATTAAGAATTTCCTCTATGCCGGCTCCTGTTTTTCCGCTTGCTTCAATAATGTCTTCGCGTTTACCGCCGAGAAGTTCAATAATTTGATCTTTAACTTCTTCCGGCATGGCGGTATCCATATCCATTTTGTTTAATACGGGAATAATTTCTAAATCGTTTTCAATAGCCAGATATAAATTTGAAATGGTTTGTGCCTGAATGCCCTGTGTGGCATCCACTACAAGCAAAGCACCTTCACAAGCCGCAATGGAACGTGAAACTTCGTAAGAAAAATCCACATGCCCGGGCGTATCGATTAAATTCAGTTTATATTGTTCGTTATCTTGTTTGTAATCCATTTGTATGGCATGACTTTTTATGGTAATGCCTCTTTCCCTTTCGAGTTCCATATCATCCAGAACTTGAGCCTGCAAATCTTTATCGGCAACCGTTCCGGTATGTTCCAAAAGGCGATCGGCTAAAGTGCTTTTACCGTGGTCAATATGGGCTATGATACAGAAATTTCGTATATTCTTCACTTTATTATATTAATTCATTATTATTGAACTTGCAAAAATACATTTATTTTTTTAATACGAAATTCGGAACTGTTTAATTAATGATGAATTTGGTCGGCAATCAACAACCTGACAGGTTTACCGGTTATTACAGCAAATGAGATGCTTTGCCTAAGATGAGACGCCCTGCCGGAGCGTCTCTACACGGTTAAATATATCCGTATGTATATAGAGACAGTCCGGCAGGCTGTCTCTGTTGTCGAAAGATGCAAAGCACCTGCAAGGTGCTGTGCATCTGATTTGTGAATTTATCAACTTTTCCAAAGTTTCAAACTTTGGAAAAGTTATCAATCTGCGACAATTTTTTCGGTTCATGAAATAAATCAATCGCGACAATAATTGCCGTAAATCCCCAAAAGGGAACGGAAGCTTTATCGGTATTTAAAAAATTATTTAAAAACCCGTGAATGTAATAAGTTATTAAGCCCATTAATAAACTGATAACAAGAATTTTCATATCCTTATCTTCAGCTCGATAATAAATTTTAATTCCCGTAACAATTGTAAGGATAATAATCGCTAAAAAAGTTAAAGTTCCTAAAATTCCGGATTCTGCCAAAGGACCGATGTATTCGCTGTGTGCATTTCCGACATCGCCGAAATCGGTACTGATAATGGTTCGGTCGTAGGACATTTGGTAGGGTGCGTATTGAAACATATAAGTTCCCGGTCCGAAACCGAAGACAGGTTTTTCTTCAAACATTTTAAATGCCGAATTCCAGCGGTTAATACGTTCCAGGTTTGAAGCATCCGTAGCAATATTCGTTACGGAACTGACATGTTTTTCCAAATCTCCCGAAGAGTCCTGCCTGTTTTTTTTCATGCTGTCCAATATTTGAAACTGAAACATAAAAAATACGGCAATTAAAGTAATTCCGCTGAAAATCAAAATGTAACGGTTAATTTTCAGCTTAATAATAATAAAAACGACTGATACTGCCGCAACACTAATCCATGCTGCTCTTGAGTATGAGAAAGTTACGGCAAAAAGAAACAGTATTAAAAGAAAAAAGTTTATAATTTCAAAACTTTTATTTTCCTTTTTCATAAAAAGCCATCCTGTTAAAACGGGAATAAACATAGCTAAAACGGCACCATAGGATGTGTGGTCGTTGTAAAACGGTTTCATAACGCTTTGTGAAATTCTTTTGACGAATAAACCCACACTGATATGATTGTAAAGCGAATAAAAAATAACAAGCGTAAAAGCAACAATGTATGCCCAAATAAATTTTTTAATAAATTTTTTATCCTTAAAAAAATAAATTGCAAGAAAATATAAGGGAACTACAAACCAAAGTCTCGATAATAAAAATTTAAAAGAAACAACGGGCATTGTGCTTGTAATGCTTGTAACGAATATCCATAATAAGTTAATCAGAATTGCAACGGAAACCGGATGCCTGATTATTTCTTTATTTATGGTTTTCCCTATAGAAAATTTCAGAATAAAAATTAACAGAAATCCGGCAAAAAGGGCTTCGGAAGGGATTGAAACATCAATCGGCGCATTCGGAACAAATTCCGTGAATAAGATTGAAAACGGCGTAAAAAATATTGAAGTTAAAAAAACGAGTTTTAAATCCGTAAAGGCATACCAAACAATTAAAAAAATAAACGGAATTAAGACACCGAAATAAATATCAAAATAAATGAGTGTAACATTAATAAGGATATAAATTACGGATACGGAAAAAAGCAGTTTATTATTTTTCAGAATATCCAAAAGATACGGAATTAGTCGTTTTTAACTTTTTCTTTAAAGTTTTTGAAAAAATCGGCAAAAGCCACAAAAAGAATGGCAAAAATAAAACTTGAAAGTGTTGCAAGACTTACAATTAACCAGCGAACCGGTTTTGCTTTCTTTTCCGAAGGAACCGCTTTTTCAACAATGTAAATATTCGATAAGTTTTGGGCATATTCAACACCGGCTTCAACCCATTTACCTTTTAAATAACTTAAGCGTTCTTGTTCAAATTCAATAAATTTTGATAATTCCAATGAAACATGACCGAATTTTTCCAAACTTTTGAGTTTGTTTTCAAGGTATTTAATCCCTGATTTGGAAATTTTACCGGAAGCAATACCTTCTGCCAAACCTGCCGAATAGGCTGTTGTTTGTTGGGTATAATCCAAAATCCCCATTTTGTTTAAAACGGAAAGGGAATCCGATATTTTTTGAATTTGACGATTTAGTTTTTTGTATTCGTATTCAACGATTAACAAGGCACCCCATGCTCGACCTTTGTGCAGGTCATTAATTACCGTATCGGCATACAATGAAATTTCATTGGCAATGTCCGAAGCATATTGAGGGTCTTCATCGAACACTTCAATTTTAACGGATTGGAATTTTGTTTTTTTAAATGAGATATTTCCGTTGTAGGTATCTTCAAGTTCCGTTTTCATGAATTTGGAAGTTGTGTCGATATCGTAATGATCAACTAAGTTAAATTTATCCACGATATGGTCGGCAATTTCTTTAGATTGAAGCACTTGCAGAAGTTGTTCCGTTTCTTCTTCATCCCCGAATGCCATTAAACTCCCTTTTGTATTGTTTGATAACAACGCTTTTGATACGGATACCGATGATGCCGGATATAAAATTACCGTAGATTTAAACATCGGTGTAATCATTAATGAAACAATGATTGACGCAACGGCACCTATAACGGTAATTAAAATAATAGGAAGTCTTTTCTTGTATAAAAAAACTAATAAATCCTGTGAGTCGTTTGTAAAGTTATTTTTATCGGTCATATTGCTAATTTATTCGGTTATGATAATTGAATATTTTTTCTTCCCTTGACGGATAACGAGATATTTATCGTTAATAAGATGTTCGGATTTTACCGGTTCGTCCGGATTTGTAAATTTTTCCATGTTCAAACTCAGTCCCTTGTCTTTTATTAATCGTCGTATTTCACCTTTTGATTTAAAAACTTGTGTTTGTTCCGCAAGCAAATCAAAAATATTAATCCCTTCTTCAAGACTGTTTTTATTAATGTTAAAATGCGGAACCCCCGAAAAAATATCATTAAATGTTTTTTCGTCTAAAGATTGAAGATTTTCTTTAGTTCCTTTTCCGAACAGAATTTGTGAAGCGGAAACAGAGGTGTCATAAGCATCTTTGCCGTGGACCATTGTTGTTAATTTTTCCGCCAAAGTTTTTTGTAAAATGCGTGTGTGCGGGGCTTCATTGTGTTCATTTACCAGATTTTCAATTTCTTCTTTATTTAAAACGGTAAATATTTTCAAGTATTTTTCGGCATCGGCATCGCTTGTATTAATCCAAAATTGATAAAATTCGTAAGGTGATGTTTTTTCAGGATCCAACCAAATGTTTCCTTTTTCGGTTTTCCCGAATTTGCCGCCGTCGGCTTTTGTAATAAGCGGACTGGTGAGAGCATAAGCTTTGCCTTGCAACATTCTTCGTATAAGTTCGGTTCCGGTTGTGATGTTTCCCCATTGATCCGAACCGCCCATTTGCAGTTTGCAGTTATGCTCTTTATAAAGATGCAAAAAATCGTATCCTTGTACCAACTGATAGCTGAATTCGGTGAAAGACAAACCTTCGGCATCTTTATCGTCGGAAGAGTTCATCCTTTTCTTAACCGAATCTTTGGCAATCATATAATTTACGGAAATATGTTTGCCCACATCTCTTATAAAATCAAGAAAAGAAAATTTGCTCATCCAATCGTAATTATTGACCATTAAAGCTTTGTTTTCTTTATCTTCCGAGAAATCGAGGAACTTGGCAAGTTGTGTTTTAATCTTTTCCTGATTATGTCTTATGGTTTCTATCGTAAGAAGATTTCTTTCCGCTGATTTTCCCGACGGGTCACCGATCATTCCGGTTGCACCTCCAACCAATGCAATCGGTTGATGTCCAGCTATTTGAAAGTGTTTCAGCAGCATTACTCCGACTAAATGACCAATGTGCAGCGAATCTGCAGTCGGGTCGATACCGACATATGCCGCAACATTTTTTTCTTTTAAAATTTCTTCCGTCCCGGGCATAATATTATGTAACATGCCCCTCCATTTAACTTCTTCAATAAAATTCATAAAAATAAAAATTTTTGCAAAGATAATTATACCGGTTTATTTACCAATAATTCTCTGTTGAAAGTTATCTGCTTACAGGGAAACTATTTTAAAAAAGATACGGTTTTAATGGTTGCCGGTGCCGATAATTTAACGATTTTATAAAAACGACTGTTTCTTTCATATTTAGAAGACAGGATTCCTGATTGAGAGATAAACAATAAAAGAATGCTTACAATATAAAGATATTTGATGCTGCTTGTGATCATACCGAGAATAATATTGACGGGTTTTTTTAAAGATGCCGAGCTTGTTTTTTCTGTTTTATCGGCAACGATATTTGATAACCAAACTGTTGCCGAAAATAAAGTTCCGAAAATATAAAATTCTAAATTGTTAAGCTGTCCGCTCCGGCTGTTATTGATGAAATCAGAAACTTCCGTTGAAAGTAATCCGAAAATTGCAATACCGGCAATAATAACCAATAAAGACAATGAGTGTACGACAGGACCGCGTTGGTAGCCCCTGAATACAGCCCAGATTAAAATAAGAACAAGTAAAACATCGATGATGCTGATTCCGGATATGTCAATTTGAGTGTTCATTCCAAAAAATTATTTTTCGGAAACAAAGTTACATATTTTTCCTGAATTATCGTTTATTGTTAATTTGTATTTTCAGCCGATTCCGATTCTGCCTGAAGGATTTCATTTGTTGAGTTATTGCTGATAAATGCAACCAAGTCAAGATGATGAATATTCCAATTTGAATCAACATCAATCGTAAAACTTTTTTCAAAAGTATCACCTTTTTTGGCCGAGTTCAGAATTTTTTCTCCGAAAGCTCCGTTTACGCCTTTCCTTAACAGATGTCTATGGAGATAATTTTCGACATAAACGGAAGCATCTTGCTGAGGAGCAATAATACTGTCTTCGGTAATGTATAAACCGAGATTGATGCTTTCGCTGATATTTTTTAAAAATTCGGAAGTTATGTTTGCAGTAATTTTCCCGGAAGTTTCATCATAAGATGATTCAATGGTGATGTTTACATCCGGGTTAATGTTATAAATCGCATCTACGGCAGAACGCCAAGTATCTCTTCCGAGAACCTGATTTCCGTTAAACTCTTTTCTGTTGACCATCCCGCCGGGCAAACCTTGGTTTGAAACTCCGTAAAATTCATCTAAAGTCGTTCCTGTTTCGGTTCTGAAATCTTCGGGGAAATCCGGGTCGTGAGGTTCGGCAAAAAAACTGACGTGAACGGCAATCGGAATGATATGATCGCAATAATCATCATGAATACCGTCTAAAATTCTTGCTGCTTCGGGACAATTCGGGCAACGGTGGCCGGTATAATCTTCAACCAGAATTTTACGAATAGGAACGGGTTGTGTTTCGTCTCCGCATGTACCTTCCTGTCTTTCTTTTAGGGGATTATTGATTTGATTACAAGCAAAAAAG
>JANTGL010000128.1 GCA_024762915.1 Bacteroidales bacterium
CCTATTTTAAATTTTTCTGATTTTTCGGAATGTTTGGTAATGATATTTATAGTACCGCCGAAAGATTTCCCGTAGCGAACACTGTAAGGTCCTCTGATGATTTCGATTTTGTCAATTTCACCGGCAGAAATCCGTGTTGTCATTGCATCCATTCTGTTGGCACAGGATTGTGTAATTTTTGCCCCGCCGTCAAACATTAAATTGATTTGTTCTCTTTTAAAAAGATGCAAAGCGGGTTCAACGGAAAAAGCACTTCTTTTAAGCAAATTAATACCGGGAACAGATTGCAAAATATCTCCTGCCGTACGCGGTAATAATATATTTAAATCCGAAACTTTAAGTTGAAGATCCGAAATATCATTGTTTTTCTCACTGATGACAATTTCATCAATATTAATATCATTATTGTTTTGTGAAAAAACATGAATTGAAGTTTGAAATATAATTAATAAACAAACAAAAAAATTTATAATTTTCATATAGAGAATTTTGAATATGTAAAAATATAAATGATTTATTTATTATCACAAATTATTCATAACTTCTGAAATTAATTTTTAAAATATGGAATAAAAAACTATTTGTTTTATATTTTTGCTGATATTCACTTTTTAAAATAAGATACAAATAAAATTATGGGACTTTTTGAACAAATAAACAAAGACATAATTGCAGCAATGAAAGCAAAAGAAGCTGATAAATTAACTGCATTACGAGCCGTAAAATCAGAATTATTGTTGTTAAAAACTTCTGCGGGCGGAAAAGATGAAATTTCAGATGAAGAAGGAATCAAAGTTTTGCAAAAAATGGTGAAACAAAGAAAAGATTCTGCAGAGATATATAAAACTCAAAACAGAGATGATTTGTATACAAAAGAAATGGCGGAAGCCGTTTATATTCAGACCTATTTACCAAAACAAATGACCGATGAAGAATTGACAGCGGCAGTTTCCGATATTATTACAAAAGTTGGTGCAGAAAGTATGAAAGATATGGGAAAGGTTATGGGAACGGCTTCGAAAGAACTTGCAGGCAAAACCGAAGGAAAATTAATTGCCGCTAAAGTAAAAGAACTTTTATCAAAATAGTTTTACTGATTCATATTTTAATCTTGAAAATAAAAATTTTAATATCGTTTATTATTTTGTTTGTTTCCTTACAAACAACTGTTGCACAATTGTATAACTACAAACAATATACGGTTGCCGACGGATTTCCGCAATCCAATGCCGATGATATTATTCAGGATAAAGACGGTTATATATGGTTTGCTACTCAAAACGGTGCCGCACGATTTGACGGATTTAATTATTTTTTAATTGATAAATATAAAGGACTTAACAGTAATAATGTTACCGATATAAATCAGGATTCAAAAGGGAATTTTTGGTTTTCTACAAAAGACGGGCTTACAAAATATGTCAATGATTCTTGTATAAATTATACTGTAGAAGATGGATTATTTTCAAATATTATAAGAAATACATTTGAATTACCTGACGGAAGAATTATTATTTGTTCAACTTCCGGATCAAGTATTTATGAAAATAATAAAATAAAAAGACTTTATTTAAAAGATATTCCTAATTATTTTATAAAAAGACATAACGGTGAGATTTGGTGCATAAGTGATACAGATATTTACAAATTTGAAAATGATACATTACATAAGATTGAATACAATATAAAAAAAACAAAATTGCATTATTTGGTTGAAGACAGAGATTCTGCATTATGGATTTCAACAGATAACGGAATTTATAAAATTATTCACAACAGAATATCCCATTTGTCTGTTAATGACGGCCTTATAAGCGATGATGTAAGGGCATTATTAATTGATTCAGATAATAATTTATGGTATGCATCTGAGCGAAAAGGTTGCGGGAAATATTTTAACGGTAAATTTTATAATCTTACCGCCGAAACAGGGATGACCAATACTGCTGTTTTATCATTATTTGAAGACAAAGAAAAAAATATTTGGATTGGCGGCAGAAATGGTGCAACTATGATTAACCCCAGAATTCCGTTTATTCAATTTGAAAATTTATCATCTTATAAGAATGAGATTGTTATGGGGATTACAGAAGATAAATATAACCATCTTTGGTTTTGTACATACGGCTCAGGATTGTCTGAATACAACGGTAAAACATTTAAAAATCACAATAAAAGTAACGGAGCTTACGATAATCATTTTTTTGATGCAGAAACAGATGAAAAAGGTAATTTATGGTTGGCAACAGCAAATAACGGAATTTTAATTTATAACTATAAAAAATTCAAACGCATTTCGGATGTTGACGGTAAAAAAATTACTTCCAGGGTATTAACCATTTTTAAGGATTCGGAAAAAAAATTATGGTTCGGAACTAATGGTGAAGGTGTCATCAAATTTAACGGAAATAAACTCTCTCGATTTAATGACTTAAAAGCAAAAAATATATTAACAATTAATGAAGATAATTCAGGGAATATTTGGTTCGGGACTTTAAATGAAGGTATTTTTATGTATAACGGAAAAACGATTAAACGAATTGATAATAATAATTCAATTATTTCCGGAGAAATCAGATCTATTGTCAACATTAAAGGGAAACTCTGGTTCGGGACGGCTTCCGAAGGAATTTACACTTTGAAAAAAAATAATGAAGGATTTACTCAACACTATTTCAATAAATCCACGGGACTTAATTCAGATAATATTTATTTACTTTTTGTTGACTCAAAAGATAATTTATGGTGCGGAACAGAAAAAGGTGTGGACAAAATTCAGTTTGATAAAAAGGGAAATATTAAGAATATTAAGAATTATACAAAAAATGAAGGTTTCCTGGGTGTTGAAACAGATTTAAACGGTGCCTATGAAGATAAAAACGGGAATATTTGGTTCGGAACCATATTCGGAGCGTTAAAATTTCTTCCGAATATAAAAGATAAAAATACCATTGAACCGACAACATATATAAAAAATATTAAATTAAATTTTAAAGATTTTGATTGGTCAGAATATTGTGATTCTTATACCGATAAAGGATTACCGATAAAATTAACATTACCTCATAATATGAACCATTTAACAATTGAGTTTATCAGTTTATGTTATTCTAATCCTCAAAAAGTCAGGTATAAATATCGATTAATCGGCCAAAATAAAAATTGGTCTCCTGCTGTCAGTGATCATAAAGTTGTTTTTTCAAATATCGCTCCGGGTAACTATACTTTTGAAGTAAAGGCATCAAATGACAGCGGTATATGGAATTCCGATCCCGTCAGCATTTCATTCACGATACGACCTCCTGTTTGGGAAGAATTGTGGTTTAAAACAATCGGCTTATTGCTTATCTTGATTATTGCTTATCTAATCTTTAATTACAGAAATCGTTCTTTAAAGAAAACTAAAAATAAATTGGAATTAAAAGTTTCCGAAAGAACTGTTGAACTTAAAAAACAAAAAGAAAAAGTTGAAAATATAAATTTAAAAATTACGGACAGTATTAATTATGCCGGAAAAATACAAAGTGCAATGATGCCGGCAGAAGAAATGTTTATAAATAACTTTTCGGACAGTTTTATTCTCTATAAACCAAAAGATATTCTCAGTGGAGATTTTTATTGGGCAAAAGAAGTTCGAAGAGGCTATGATTCTTATATTGTGATTGTTGCGGCTGATTCTACCGGACACGGAATACCCGGAGCTTTAGTAAGTATGCTCGGAATGTCATTGTTAAATGAGATTGTACGTAAAGAAGAAATTCAAAGAGCAAATATGGTTCTGGAAGAGCTGCGTAAGGAAATAAAATCTTCATTAAGACAAAAAGGTGCCTTTGATGATCAAACCGAAGGTATTGATATGGCCGTAATTGTGATTAACAAACACACAAAAGAATTACAATATTCCGGTGCAAATAATCCCTTGTATATTATCCGAAATGATGAAATTATTATATTAACTCCTACCATAAATCCGGTCGGAATTTTCTTAAAAGAATTACCTTTTAAAAATAATGTATTTCAACTTCATTCAGATGATGTTCTATATTTATTTTCTGACGGCTATGAAGATCAATTTAACGGAAAAACCGGCAAGAAATTTAAAATTAAACAATTCCGAGAATTACTTCTATCCGTTCATAAAAAAACCTGCCGGGAACAAAAACAAATATTAGAGGAAACTTTTTTTGAATGGAAAGGTAATTATGAACAAATTGATGATGTTTTGGTTATGGGGCTGAAAATATAATTAATGATTAATAATTATTTTGTAAGTAAATTCTTTATTTTCCGTATATATTTTAACAAAGTAAAAACCGTCCTTTAAACTTGAAACATCAATACTTTGATTTTTATTAATATTCGTGTTCATTTTAATAATACCCGTTACATCCGTTAATATCAATTTTACTGAAATTTTATTCTCCGATAAACTTATTATCCGAAAAAAAATATTCGCAGGATTCGGAAAAATTTCAAAAGATTTTTCAGTAAGTTTTTCCTTTACGGAACCTACCGTTGATTCACAATCATAATTTAAAGGATTTATTTCTATAGGATCTCCGGATATTAGGTCATGACCGGAAAATCCGGAAAAATCAGGGCTGTATTTAATTGCTTGAAAGATTGAATTCGTACCGCTTAGTACCGTTCCTTGGGCAACAGGTCCGTTATTATCAACAGGGTTAATATATTCGAAAACAATATCATTATTGTATGGTTCAATTTCCAGAATTCTTCCGGTATTTGCTTCACAGATTAAAGTGTTTCCGTTTACTAATCTTTGGGCACTTCCCATGGCTTGTGAATATAAATTTAAGGGATTATTTGTTGTGATTTCATTAAAAAAAGTATCGGGTAAAAATGTATTATCCGTACCTAAAAGATAATTTCCGTTTATATCTGTCTCAGGAACTATTATATCAACAGAAGAATAATTTTCCGTAGGTCTGTTCAATCCGTTATTGAAAATCATTATTTTGTTTTCATCAGGCAGACTGTTTTTAATTCGTTGAGCATTATGTTGAGAAAAAAGTTTTTGATTTTCGGCAGTTCCTCTGTTATAAGCTGCCGGATTCCCCCAACGAAAAAGCAAATCGCCTCCTTTCCCGCTTAAACCGCCGCTATGTCCTGCAGCTTCTTCTGTTGTTGTACTGTGATCAAGAATCCAAATTTCATTAAAATTACGAACACTTATCAAGATTTGATCTGTTTCTTCATCAAAATCAATAGAATTAAAATGCAACCAACTTCTTTCGGGAGGACCTGTTCCGATATAATTAAAATTTATTAGTTCGGGATGTTCGGAAGGATTTCCGAAATTTGGTTTTGCGGCATCAAAATCTTGTATTAAATGATCTTTAGCTTTCCATTGCCAAACTATTTCTGCACTATCATTATTCAAAGGATTAATTTCCCAAATCTCTTCCATTGACAAATCGCCTCCGGTAATATCCGGATTTCTTCCTGATTCAATAAGTTCTTCTTTCAAATAATATCTCCATATTAATAATAAAATATTACCGTTTGATAAATATTTAAAATCATGATGCGACGTAATAGAGTCTGACTCAATATGATAAGACCACAACAAATGACTCTCCCAATCATGACGTTCAATAATTCCGCCTTGTCCGCCTATAATAAAATTAGAATTTAATATTTTTCCCGATCTTAATAAAGTTCCGTCATCTAACAGATAAACACCTGCAGAAGCTGTATAATTCGATATCCAATTGTGAACTTCACTACCGCAATTATCAATTAAAAACGTTTTATTGTATGTAATTGGTGCGAACAGAGTATAACCCTCATAGGATTTTATTGAATCGTTAAGAAACCAACCCACAGTATGGTTTTGTGAAAGTAAGGAAATGGATTTAATTATAATTAGTATTAAAAAAAAGTATTTTCTCATAGTGGAACAATCTGATTATTTACAAATTTACATTTTATTTTTTAATGAGATTTCATCTTAAAGATAAAATATTAATTCCTTTTTTTATATTTTTTATTCATCATTTCATTTATAATTTTTTTCACAATCACATTTTACGGCAAGCAGTACACGATTTGTTCCTTTTGGAGATTCACCTTAATTACTCTCAATATTTGGCATCAATATAAAATTCATCTAATAACACCCAAAACGGCAATTGCTTCTTTTACATTTTTAATGTCTTGAAAAGTCATGGTTAATTTATCGTTACGTTCTTTCAATGTCGTTTTTTTAGGATATTTTTTAATAAATTCCAACACATCACCGAATACATCCGATTGATAATAAACAGATTGCTGGTTTGAAACCAAGTAGCAAACCATTTTTGTATTGCGAAGAATAATTTTTTCTATTCCTAAACTCATTGCTTTTCTGCGAAGTCGCACGGCATTAATAAGTTCCGAAGCAGCTTTCGGAATTTTACCGAAACGATCAGTCAATTCTTCTTCAAAAGAAGATAAAATTTCCTCATTATCAATTGTATCCAAACGTTTATAAAGTTTCAATCGTTCTTCGGTATTTTCAACATAAGTTTCCGGAAAACGAATTGCCAAATCCGTATCAATATGGCAATCGGTAACAAATTTCAAATCCGTATTTTCAATGCTGACTTTCCCTTCTTTGTTTTTTACGAAAAGTTCTTTAAATTCTTCTTCTCGAAGTTCCTGAACCGCTTCATCCAAGATTTTATGATAATTTTCAAAGCCGATATCGGCAATAAAACCGCTTTGTTCGCCGCCGAGCAAATTTCCGGCTCCGCGAATATCCAGATCCTGCATGGCAATATTAAATCCGCTGCCGAGTTCCGAGAAAGTTTCAACGGCACGGAGACGCTGACGTGCTTCATCCGTTAATGTTGAAATGGGAGGTGCTAACAGATAACAAAATGCTTTTTTATTCGATCGCCCTACCCTGCCCCGTAATTGGTGCAAATCGCTTAAACCGAAATTTTGTGCATTATTAATGATTATAGTGTTGGCATTCGGAATATCTAAACCCGATTCAATAATCGTGGTTGCAATCAACACACCGAAATCTTCGTTAATAAAACCGGTCATTATTTTTTCCAAATCCTGCGGTTTCATTCTGCCGTGCATCACAGCTGTTCGCACATGCGGATTTAATCTGTTAATTAAAGATTCAACTTCAAAAATGGTATCAATTCTGTTATGAATAAAAAAAACTTGACCGTTTCTGCGGTATTCATAATCAATTGCATTTTTAATAATTTCTTTATCAAATCGATGAAGTTCGGTATGAATCGGATAACGATTCGGCGGTGGCGTATTGATAATCGATAAATCTCTGGCGCCCATCAATGAAAATTGCAAGGTCCGCGGAATAGGCGTAGCCGTTAATGTTAAAGTATCAACATTAATTTTCAGTGCTTTCAATTTTTCTTTTACGGCAACACCGAATTTTTGTTC
>JANTGL010000129.1 GCA_024762915.1 Bacteroidales bacterium
TAAAACCTCTTAAAAACCATTTTACGCGTTGAGCAGAAGTTCCGTGTGTAAAGGCATCCGGAACAACATAACCCTGTGCTTTTTTTTGCAAACGATCATCACCTACGGCACTTGCGGCTCCCATTGCTTCTTCCACATCACCGGTTTCAAGAATGTGTTTCATTTTTTGAGCATGATGAGCCCACATACCGGCTAAAAAATCGGCTTGCAGTTCTAATTTTACGGAAAGTTTGTTATATTCTTTTTTGCTTAGATATTGCCTTTGATGATGTACTTTTTCGGTAATTCCCAGTAAATATTGGACATGATGTCCTACTTCATGTGCAATAACATAAGCCATGGCAAAATCACCGGCAGCACCGTAGTCTTTTCCTAAATCTCGGAGAAAATTTAAGTCCATATAAACTTTTTGGTCGGCAGGGCAGTAGTACGGTCCTGTTGATTTTCCTGCAATGCCGCAAGTACCTTGGGTTATATTGTTGAAAATTACCATTTTGGGAGGAATATATGTTTTATTCAGTTGATCTCTGAAAAGTTTTGCCCATACATCTTCGGTATCTTTTAAAACGACTTTTGCAAATTGAGCAATTTCTTCATTTTCAGAAGCTGTTCCGGGAGAATATTGTTGATTATTTGATTGTTGTACTCCCTGTGTTTGTTGTAAAATAACCGAAGGATCTTGCCCTGTTATTAATGTATAAACGATGGCAATAATAATACCTGTAATGCCGATACTCCCTCCGACTTTTTTCCCTCTGCTCTTGCTTCTCCCTCTTCGGTCTTCAACATTAGAACTGCCTTGTCTGCCTTTCCATTTCATAGTTATTAGTTTTATTTCGGATTTAAAAATAATCAGAATTATTCAATATCAAAATATTATTGGGAGGATTAAGTAATATAATCTTGGTTTGATTTGTCTAATCCTAAGAAATTCAATGCATTGGTTTGAGTGAATTCTTTGTAATAAGGATGTATGTTTTCAAATGCAAATATAATTTCTTTTTTTAATCTCTTGGGAGCAAGCGGATTCACAACCCAATAATCCGTTCCGAACATGACTTTTTTTTGCAATAACGGAGTTTTATTCAATTCATCTTTTAATACATATATTTGCCTGTCTTTCTTTTTCAGATTATATGAAAAGTCGGTATAAACATGTTTGTAATTGTATTCATTATTCGTTTTTTGAGACATTAATTCAATGATTTTCTCAATTCGATCTGCTTTTAATCCTTTTTTTAAATTTTTCCAATCATCCATACCGCCGAAATGACCGAAATTTAATCTTAAATCAGGATATTCCTTTAAGACGGGCTCCCAAAGTTTCGGATGATTAAAAAAAGCAGCTCGCTCTTTATAACCGGCACAATTTCCTGTTTCAAATGCTTGCCTCGTTTCCGGATAATTGTTACAAACATCTTTTGAAACAGCAGCAATTAAAGACCCGCCGCAATGTGTCGTAATCGGAATATCTTTTTGTTCGCAAATTTTATAAATCGGATGCAAACGTTCATCATTGGGAAAGTATCCTAAGGCAGGATATACTTTAACACCGAAAAAAGAATTTTCTTCGGAAAAAGCATTGAGGAAATTATCATATAAATCATCTTTTCTCGGATCAACGGCAAAAAAAGGCAAAATAGGATAATCTTTCTTCAATAATTCTTTTATTTCTTCAATTTGCTCAGGAATTAATTTTTCGGGCGGTGATTTCCATCCTTTTTCAATGTCCATCATCAAAGATATAAAGATGAAATGCTTGTATTCTATTGTTATATTTTTACGATAATAGTGATACATTTTTTCACGACTTTTTATCGGCAAAATCGTCGATAATATTTTCCCGGCAAGGAACATTAAGAATTTTATTCGCCTGTTTAATCGCCTTTCTGCATCTTCTTCAATTAATTGTTCAAGTGTACCTCTGTAACCTATATTTTTTAAAAAATCAAAAATTCGAGCTTGCAAGTACGGAGAGGGTACACTTTTCTCATCAAATATATGTGCATGCACATCAATAATCAAATCTTTTTTTTGAAGTATTTCCTTAACAGAGTTATTAATTCTGTCATACGGATTTTCTGAGATTCCGTTCTTTGCACGGGTAATAAATTCTTCAGTTGTCATGGTGTTTTTATGTAAAATTAAACCAAATTTATTAAATAAAAAAAGCTTTGCAAGGTATTATTATGCAAAGCTTTATATTGGTATTACGAGAAGTGCTATTTTGTTAATGCTTCCATGGTATCTTCAATGTATCCCGGTGTACTTACGATCTTCATAAACTGCCCCATCGAAAGTTCCGGCCAATGAAGTGCCAGACGATATTTCCCGTGAAGCATCATAACTTTTTTCCCGATTACAATCAATTCATAAGGCATTGCTGCAATATGATCTTCACCGATAACCGGCAGAAAGTAACGTTCACCGTCTTCTTTATCCTTCAGTGCAACACCGTAAATTGCAATTTGTGATTTGGTAAATTTCAATCGATAAACTCTTGAAGTATGGCCTTTCCCTGCTTTTAGATTCTTTTCGATGGTTTCGCACGCATTTTCGAAACTCGGCATTTCATTTAAATCGACAGGATCGGTAAAGTAGGGCATTCCCATCATGTAATGGTATTTTTTTAATTCACTTTTAGACAATTGTCCGCCGAAACCTTTGAAACCGGTTCCTACAGCTTTTAAAATCGTATGTGTTTCATCAGAAATAACTTTCAGTTTATCATAACTTCCGGTTGTGTTTCTGAAATAAGCGTAGAAAATATATTCGGGATTTAACAAGCTTACCGTAACGGTATTTCCTTTTTTTATTATTCCGAATTTTAAAATACTTGCAAGTGCTTTATGGGTTTTACCGTAAATTGCCAAACCGTACAGTTGTTTTTTTGTAAACGTAATAACGTACATATCAGCTTTTCCTTCAGGATGATAAGCACCGAGATACATAAACTCATGCGTTTTTAATTGTTCTTTTATTTTTGTTGCAACATCAGTAACGCTTCCGGTAGTTGTTACTTTGTAATAAGCATATAATTTGTCTTGCGACTTAGCATTGATTGAAATAAATAATGCAAAAACAATAATCAGAGATTTAAATAAGGATTTCATATACATGTTTTTTAGTTTAATATATTTACATAGCACAAAGTTTAGATATGTTGATAAATAAAACAATGACATATATCATCTTTGATTGAACGGTTAAAATTTTCTTTTTAACTTTGAGTATTGAAACCAGACTCAAGTATTAACAAATGGCAGAAATTAAAAACGTTACGGCAGGGATTGATATCGGCGGAACCAATACGGTTTTAGGACTTGTTGACAGGAACGGAAATATTTTATCGAAAGCCGCAATTGCGACAAAAGGATACAACAGTTTTGGCAAATACATCAACATTTTATCCGAAAAAATTCAAATGTTATTAAACAGTAAATCCGATAATTTTGAATTAAAAGGCATCGGAATCGGTGCGCCTAACGGAAATATTTTCAGAGGAACAATAGAGCATGCTGCAAATTTGGATTGGAAAGGTGTTTTACCTGTTGCCGGTTTATTAAAAAAAGAATTTAATATTTCCGTAAAGGTCACAAATGATGCAAATGCAGCAGCTTTAGGAGAAAAATTATTCGGAAATGCAAAACATATTGATAATTTTATTGAAATCACTTTGGGGACAGGACTCGGCAGCGGTATTTTTGCAGAAGGGAAATTATTGTACGGGCACAGCGGGTTTGCCGGAGAATTGGGACATGTTATCGTAAAAGAAAACGGCAGACAATGCGGTTGCGGAAGAAAGGGATGCTTGGAAACTTATGTTTCGGCAACCGGACTATTGAGAACGGTAAAGGAATTACTGACAGATACAGAAGAAGTTAGTTTGATACGAAATACTGATTTTTATACATTGACTTCAAAAGATATTTACGATTTTGCAAAAAAAGGCGATTTTCTCGCTCTTAAAGCATTCGATTTTACGGCACAAATCCTCGGTAAAGCTTTGGCAGATTTTACGGCTGTTTTAAGTCCCGAAAAAATATTTTTATTCGGAGGTTTGGCTGAAGCCGGTAATTTACTTTTAAAACCTGCCGAAACCTATATGAATGAAAATTTATTGACTGTTTATAAAAATACCGTAAGCATTGAAAAATCCGGATTAAAACACGGCGAAGCTGCAATTTTAGGTGCTGCTGCTTTGATTTGGGAAGACATCGGATAAGCTTAAATGAGTTTTATTCCGTCATCTTTAAAATCAATCAATCGTTGTTTATATAGTGAACCTATTGCTTTTTTAAACGACTTTTTGCTTATATTAAATAATGATTTTAACATCTCGGGTGAACTTTTATCATTTGCTGCAACAAATCCCTTATTTTCTTTAAGAATTTGTAAAATACTTTTCGATATGCTGTCAATTTGCTCATATCCGGATTTTTGCAAGACAAGGTCTATTTTTTCGTCTTCTCTTATTTTTTTAACAAACGCTTTTAATCGGTCTCCTTTTTTAATGTCTTTAAAGACTTCATTTTCATACAATAAGCCGGCATATTCATTTTCAATGATTGCTTTATATCCGATATCCGTTTTGCTTTGAATAAGAATATTTACTTCATCATTAACGTCATAAGGCGGTTTTTTCGGATTTAAAAACTTATTAATTTTTGCCGATGCCGCTAATCGATTTGTTTTTTCATCAAGATAAATATATACAACATAATACTGATCCTCAATCATATCCGATTTTTGTTCTCGGAACGGAACCAACAAATCTTTTAATATTCCCCAATCTAAAAAAGCACCGAATTTATTTACGGCTTTAACTTTCAGGCAGGCAAACTCATTCACTTTTGCTAAAGGTGTTTCGGTTGTGGCAATCAAACGATCTTCCGAATCGGAATAAATAAAGGCTTCAATTTCATCATCCGGTTTTGCACCTTCGGGAACATATTTTTCGGGCATTAAAATTTCACCGTCTTCACCGCCGTCAAGATAAATACCGAAATCTACTTCTTTTACTACACGCAGAGTATTATAATCTCCGATTTTAACCATTTCGTTTTTTTGCAAAGATAATTGAGTTTGTTTAAAGATAAATTAAAATATTTTTAAAATTTGCAGGACAGTTTGCATATAGCTATTTTTGACTTTTATTATATAAATTACTCAAAACATCAGAATATGAATATTACTGTCGTAATTTATTTTTCAATTGTGTTTTTCTTATCGGAAATAATTTTAGCAATCACAAAACATTCTCAAAAGAAAATGGTAAAGAACAGAAAAGACAAAAATTCCTTAACTTTATTTTGGATTACGATACCGGTAAGTATAACAATCGGATTTTTTGCCGCAAAATATCAAGCATGGAGTATTTTAAATGTTCAAATTGCATGGTTTGGTTTGAGCTTATTTATTACAGGACTTGTAATCAGATGGCTATCAATTTTACAATTAAAAAAAGAATTTACGGTTGATGTCAGTATCACAAAAAATCATAAATTAAAAACAGACGGTATGTATAAAAACGTGAGGCATCCGAGTTACTCAGGTTTGTTATTAACTGTCTTTGGGCTTTCAATTGCGATGAACAGTATTATTTCTTTACTCGTATTAACAATTCCCGTATTTTTTGCCGTTCTGTACAGAATTAAAGCTGAAGAATTGATATTAACTAATGAATTCGGAGAAGTTTACAAAAGTTATACGGAACAAACACATAAGTTAATTCCGAAGATATTTTAATGTTAAAAAAAACAAAACCGATTATGACAACGTTTTGTATTTAGTAAAATCAAAATCCGGTTTGCTTGGTTGGATAAAATATTTCAATCTGATTAAAAAATACTCAGGATTTAATTTCGCCGATTAATTTTCTCATAAATTTAAATCCGAAATATAAATAAATACAATATCTTTGTATTCTGAATGTGACCTTTTTTTATTGACTATTTGTTCTTCAAAATTTTAATTGACATTTATTTTGCGGATTATAAATCGGGTTTCCTTACGTTTAAAATTTTTTCAATTAAAAAAAACAAAATGATCAGCACGGTTAAATTTAATAATAAACTGCAAATTGAATTTGCAACTGCTTTAAAACAAAGAGTTGACGACTTTTTTAAATCAAATAAGCTTTCAAAATACGGAGGTATAAAAATTCTTTTTAAAATAATCATTTTTACTGTCTTGTATTTCGGAGTATATGCACTGATTTTGAGCAATCTCTTTAATATATACGAAATGTGGTTGTTTACTGTTGTTATGGGTATTGCAGCAGCCGGCATCGGAATGACCTATATGCATGATGCAAATCATAATTCTTTGAGTAAAAACAAAACGATTAACAAAATTATCAGCTTTTCAGCTGACATGTTAGGGGTAAGTTCACTAAATTGGAAAATTCAACATAATATTTTGCATCATACATATACGAATATTGAAAATTTAGATGAGGATATCAATTCCAGACCTTTATATAGATTTACCAAAGGGGCAAAACATTATAAGTTTCATAAATTTCAGCATATTTATATGTTTTTTTTATATGGTTTAATGACAATTATTTGGTCCTTATCAGCCGATTTTCCCCAAATGAAACGATTTTATAAAGAGGGTCTTTTGGGTAAAAAAAGAAACTATAATACAGAAGTTGCAAAACTAATTTTTTCTAAAATTATCTATTTCGGTTATGTTCTTGTTCTTCCGTTTATTTTTGTTGATGTTACATGGTGGCAAGTTGTTATCGGTTTCTTAACAATGCATTTTTTTACCGGTTTAATTTTAGCTCTCACATTTCAATTGGCTCATTTAGTTGAAAAAACAGAGTTCCCGGATCCCGTTGACGGTAAAATTAATGAAAATTGGCAAGTACATCAATTAAAAACAACATCCGATTTTGCACAAAAAAATAAATTGTTAACCTGGTATATCGGAGGATTGAATTTTCAGGTTGAACATCATTTGTTTCCGAATATCAGTCATGTACATTATCCCGATATTTCAAAAATTGTAAAACAAACTACCGATGAATACGGTATTCGATACAATGTTTACGATACATTTGCTCAAGCCGTAAAATCACACATCCGAATGTTGATAAAATTAGGGAAGGGTGAGACTGATTAATAATTCAGAATATAACCATAAATTCGCAAGTCATCGTATCATTTTGCTGATAAACAAAGTATTAATCATAAATAAGTTTTACTTAAATTTAACCCGGATTAGGGAGTTTCGGGAAATGTCAGGTACCTGTTAATCATATTAGTATATGCGTTTTTCTTTTGAAAATACCCCAATTTTGCAATCATATGCGTTATAT
>JANTGL010000130.1 GCA_024762915.1 Bacteroidales bacterium
GGATCGTGGAAAGTAATTTTATTATCGTTAAAGACATCCGAATTAAGATTTAATTTTCCGTCCTTAATCAGTTGTTCAATGAATTGTGTGTGGTGAATGACTTCGTAATTTCCGCCTAAGTCGCAATATTCATTTTTTAAAGTATTGAAATCGTGCGGGTCGCAAGTGATTATTTTTTTTACTTCGTAACCGTTCATCACTTCAATATTCATTAATGCCTGCATTTGGAATAAGAATTCGTTTCCGGCACGTTTTGCATTATCGCCGGAATCTGTTTCTTCTGTTCCGAGGCATGCATAATCAACACCTGCATAATCTAATATTTTGGCAAAATTTCTTGATATTTCCATGCCGCCTTCATCATAACTTCCGGCGCTTCCCACCCAGAACAAATATTCGGGTTTTTTATTTTCGGCAAATTGATCTGCCATTAAGGGCACTTTTACGGGTTTCTCTTCACCGTTTTTCTTAAGGGTAAGATTGTCTGCCCAATTAAAACGATCGGCTGCCGAATACTTCCAAGGTGCACCGTTGTTTTCGATATTGGTTGACATGGCATTTATCAATGCGGGAGCTTTCGATTCTTCCAAGAAAATGTAACGACGCATTTCTAAAATCATCGAAGGATGATCTATATCAACGGGACATTCTTGTGCACAGGCATTACACGTAGTGCAAGCCCAGAGTTCTTCATAAGTTGTATGGTCGGGATATAAGGACTTGCCGTCGGAATATGCTTTCCCTTCTTTCAACAAACCCTTCATTTTTTCTTCCATCCGGCGACGATAATCCAAAACAATTTTCCGCGGAGAAAGTGCTTTGCCGGTTTGATTGGCGGGACAGACAGACGTACATCTTCCGCATTGCGTACATGCCAGCGAATCGATATAATTTTTCCATGTTCCGTCTTCTACGTCTTTCATTCCGAAACGTCCGACTTCTTCTTCCTCTTCTGGCATCGGAGCATCGGGATTCAACATTAATTTAACTTCTTTGGTAACCGATTCCATTTCGTTCATTTTTGTATAAGGTTCCGTGCGTGAAAAATACACATTCGGAATGGACATGAAAACGTGGAAATGTTTAGAATAGGGTAAATAATTAGCAAAGAAGAAAATAAGAATGATGTGTGACCACCACATAATCAGTTCAACAGAGTGAGCCGAACCGGCAGGAATCCAATCCGTTATTAATGAACTTAAGGGAAATACACCTTTTATTTGTGAACCTGCATGAACGATATAAGAAGCATTCATCCCGATTAAACTGACCATTAAAAATAAAATAAGCAACAGTGCAAAAGTGGCATCTTTATGGTCGCGATGGCGCATTTCTTTACCGGTAAAACGTTTGATGTGCATAAAGTTGCGTCTGATTAAAAATGCGATAATCAAAACCAGAATAATCCATGCAAAAATATCACTGCCTGCGATTAAAAAATCGTAAACGACTCCGAGGAAAGAAAAAATTCTGTCGTTTGCCGGGTTGCCGTCAAAGGGGGTTCCGATTAATCCGTCGATAAGCATTTCGCCGGAGCCGAATGTTATCAATAAAAATCCCCAAAAAACAAGGGCGTGCATATATCCTACAATGGGAAAACGCATGATTTTGGTTTGCCCGAAAGCCACATTTAAGGTTCTTTTTATTCGTTCTCCGACATTGGAAATTGAATAGGGTTTCTTTAAAAGTTTAATAATCTTAAAAATACGAGAAAAACTCCATGCTAAAATTCCGAAAGCAATAAGTGTTGTTGCGATAAAAATAATATGTTCTGCCATTTTGATTTATATTTAGATGTTTGTTTAATTGCTTAATTGTTTATTGTTTATCTGTTTTTTGATACTCATATTTCTTTGTTGACTGTTTTGAATTCTTTTCAAAAATAATAAATATTATGCTTGCATAAGAATATATTATGTAATTTAGAATTATTTTAAATAATTTTCGATAAAAAAATCACCTGTTCATTATAAATATGCGATTTTATATTTTTGTCAAAGATGTTTTTAAAATTATAAAATTTCGTATAATTGCAGAGTGTTTATTAACATAAATTTAGAAAAATGATTGATTTAAAAAGAATGCAGGTATTAATAACCGTAATGTTAATATTCACATTATCAGCATATTCTCAAAGAGAAAAGTTGTATAATGTCGATGTCGACGGCTTGCAACAATTTAAAGATGCTCAGGAACAAGCAAAAAATGAAGGCAAACACTTAATGATTCAAATAGGCGGAAATTGGTGTTCGTGGTGTTATAAATTTCACGATTTTTATACCAAGGATACGCAACTTGATTCAATGATAAAGGCCGATTATGTCGTGATAAGAGTGAATTATGATAAGTCGATGAATAATGAACAATTATTTGCACAACTCAATTATCCGCAACGTTTCGGTTTTCCGGTTATCGTAATTTGTGATGCCGAAGGGAATCGTTTACATACACAAAATTCGTGGTATTTGGAAGACGGAAAAGGCAGTTATGATAAAAAAAAGTTTCTTGCTTTTTTAAAAAATTGGACGGTAAAAGCGGTGAGTCCGGAGAGTTATGAGTAGTAGTAAGTTTAGGGATTAGGGACTAGATGTTAGTGGTTAGAAATTAGGAGTTAGGAGTTAGGAGTTAGGGACTAGGAGTGAGAAATTAGGATCTAGGAGTTAGAAGTCGGGAATTGGCGGATAGAAATAGGGTCGTAGTCGTTAGTTTTGAAATATTAGTTTAAGAGTATTAATGTTTTATTTTTTTATTGCTTGAACCATATGCCTTTTTCCTTTTGGCCCCGGAAGACGTTTTACAATGAAGCCTGCAGCTCTTAATGCTTGCTTTACGGTTCCTTTGGAGGAATATGTTACGAGTATCCCGTTATGATAAGTTGCGTGATACAATTTTTGAAAAATTTCTTCTGTCCATAATTGGGGCTGCTTGTCGGGAGCAAAAGCATCAAAATAGATTAAATCAAAAGTTTGTTCAGGGATGTATGTTTTTAAATCGGTTTTGATTTTTTTTAACGTAAAATTTTCTGAAATTTTAACATCTTTATCCCAAGGAGCATGATGAATTTGTTTTGTTAATTCCGGCTCAATGAAGTTGTTATTAAGTAAATCTTCAATAATGTCTGCTGAAAGCGGATATTTTTCAATGGTTTCGTAATAAATTTTTTTATTCAATTTTACATTCATAATAACTGTTAAAACAGCATTTAAACCGGTTCCGAAACCGACTTCAAGAATATTGATTTGATTTTTTTGTACTTGTTTTAATCCGGCATTAATAAAAACATGCATTGATTCTTGCAAAGCACCTTTAACGGAATGATAATGTTCATCAAGTTCGGGAACATAGAGGGTGGGAGAGTTGTCAGCAGTTATCGTTTTTTTAAGCATTTTTTCAGACACGGAAATATAAATTGCGAAAATATTTCAAATCTTATTTTAATAATGATAAACCGTTCCGCTGCGCCACGATTTTACGGCACGGTTCCATGAAGTAATATATTTTGCATCACGTAACAGAATAAAATCGTTTTTTGAAATGGCTTGTTCGGGAATAACAAAAATAAATTCTAATTTCCGATCTTCTTTTGTATTAATATAAACCCATTTTTCGGCATCATCAAAGTTTTTTATATCGTCCGGCGGACCGTAAACCATGTATATCATACCTCTGTCAGTTTTCCATCCTTCTTTGTAAGAAGTGAAATAATAATTTGCGTAAGTTGCTCTGTTGTACCATATTTTAAGAATTTCACGTGCCCGTTCTTTATTTTTAACAGCTTGTAACCAGAAATTATCAATACTTAATTTTTTATTATCCGATTGCATCATTCTGCTGTATTCTTCATCAGAAGTTAAATATTTTGTTGCTTCGACCAGTTCTGAAGATTTTGTCAGCAAGGGGTATGTGTTACTGAAATTTACTTTAAGCAGGCCTTTATGTTTAAAGGTATCTGCTTTAATAAGATAAATGCCTCTTTTGTTGACCTTAAACGGAATTTTACCGAGTACGGCATTTTCATTCCAACTTGTGTCAGCTTTCAGTTGAAGCGAATTTTGTTCTTGTGTTTCAGAAGGTTTTTCTGCTATCGAGAAATTATTTTTAAAATGTTTTATTTGTATTTTATTAATCAAAGTGTTTTTGTGCATGATTATCAATGAATCACTTAAACGAAAATATTGAATAAAAACGGGTTTTCTGTTTTTTGCTTTCAAACTGAAATAATATTGCTCATTATCGTCGTCGGAATTATTAACTCTGATGAAAGAATGGCTTTTTTTATTTGCATACTTGTCAACTATATTAATTTCAATAATGTAATGCTCCCGTTTGATGTTTTTTATTTTAAAAAAACTGATAATACTCGTTTGGTTTTCTGTTTTTTTAATTTTTAAAGTTGTTTGGGCACTGTCTAAAACGGTATTATTTTTTACGGAAGGTTTTATGACATATCTTATTTTTATGACAGATTGATTTATGCGGTCTTCATTTGCACTGCTAAAAAGCAATTCATTAGTAAATAATTTCAGATAAAGCTTTGAATAAGAATCCGAAACGTGAAAAAGTTTAAATTGCGGGTGTAAAACAAAGCTTGCCGGATTGTATTCGGATGCACTTGTTTTTGTTCTTTGCGGTCTTTGAGTCAGACAAGATGTCATTAAAAATATAATCGATAATATGACGAGGTGTTTTTTTTTCATTTTAAAGAATACTGTTTTGATTAAGAAGTTTGTTACAGAATATTTAAACTTTGTTCTTTTACTTTCCCGAGATAATCTTTCATATTGACGACAATTTTTTGAATTTCGGCATGATTTGCTTTTGAGCCCAATGTATTTATTTCTCTGCCGATTTCTTGTGCAATAAATCCTAATTTATTACCGACAACTTCATTTTGTTGCATGGTTTCAATAAAAAAAGTACAATGATTTTTTAAGCGAATTTTTTCTTCGTTAATATCAAATTTATCTAAAAAATATATGATTTCTTGTTCAAAACGGTCCCCGTTTTGATTTCCGTTATCAATATATTCTTTAAGTTTTAATTTTAGTCGTTCTTTGACGGTTTCGATTCGTTCGCTTTCGTATTTCTCAACTTCGGGAATTAATTGTTCAATTTTTTGAATGTTTTCGGAAATATCGCTTTCAGCTGAAGCTCCTTCCTGTAATCTGAATTTTTGAATCTCCTTTATGGTTTCTTTAATCAATTGTTTGATTTGTTTCCATTCTTCAGGGTTTTCTTCGTAATCTTCAGTCTCTATAATATCGGGTAATCTTAAAACGGCTTGTAAAAGATGTTCGTTTTCGGGTTTTAAATTATGTTTTCGGGCAATTGTTTCCAGCTCTTTATAATAGAGAGAAATTTTCCCGTTATTCAAATTCAATGAATTATTTTCGTGGTTGTCAATAGTCAAAGTAAAACTGATTTTTCCGCCTTTTAATTCTTCGGATAATAAATTTCTGATTTCTAAATCTTTGCTGTTATATGATTCCGGAATTCTTACTTGAAGATTTATATTCTTGCTGTTCAGCGACTTAATCTCAACGCTTATTTTTTTATTATTAAAAGTAATCGATTTTTTACCGTAACCGGTCATTGATTTTATCATAATTAAGGAATTTTAATTTACAAAGTAATAAATATCTTTTAAGATTAAATCAAAATCAACATATTTAACGATAACAACATCATTATCATTAATCAGAGCATGTAATTTATTCAAATCATATTTGCCTGATTCCGAGTTGCTTTTAATTTTAAATAATTTTATGTTTTTTGAATGTTGATTTGTATCGATAACCTTTATCTCGGCAAAAGGTATTGTATTCATCAACTTGGTTCGGAGTTTATTGGTTTCAGTCGTTTCGGATGCAAATTTTACATTCATAAAATAGCTCAAGTAACTTCCTACTTTGTTAAGATTCAGATTTTGGATGGCTATATTGTTTGATAAATGATAAAGATGTGCAGTATCTTTCTGAATTTCAAGTTTAAAAGATTTTGACGATTTTTCGGGATAACTTAAAGATATTTCTTTTATTTCGTTCGGTCGGTATGAAAAAATTTCAGGTTTCAGCCAATATACAGGATTCATGTTGTAAAGATAATTCAAATCATTATCAAGTCCGGGAATGTTAACAATAAAAATTGATTTTTCTTTCGGATTATACAAATAGGTCCCTTCGAGTTGTTTTTGAAAACTCCCCACCATTATTTTTTTAATCAGTTGATTATCTGAATTAAATATTTCAACTTTCTTGCCGTTGATTAAAATATCTTTTATTAATGAATCTCTTTTTGAGTGTAATACCGGTTTGCTTATTCTTAACTCTGTCAATATTTGATATAATTTTTTCAGTGCTTTTTTATTTCCGGGATATTTATTATCAACAGTCCAATTATGCAATTTTTTATTTCGAGTTAAAATAACTTTTTCGGAATCTTGCGAAATAATAATTTTTGCAATGTCGGCAGTATCTTTTACGATAAACAAATCGGACGTTTCGATTTTATTGTCAGATTTAAAAAAATAATATAAACCGCCGGAAACAATCAAAAGGGAAAAAAATGAGATTATTATTTTTTGTTTTTTATTCATTGTATTTTATTGATTAATAGGTATATATAATACCTGTATGTTATCTTAAACTGACATTTACTGAACGACCTGATTTTATAATGAAATGTCTTTCTTTCGACATAGAAGTCATTTTTATCCCTCCGGGACGGTATACGGCGATATAATGTCCGGGTTGTAAATAGACGCTTTTTAAGGTAATTTGATTTAAATCTTCAATTAATTTCACATCTCCTTTTTCAATTTTATAAATTCCGCCGAAACCCTTTGACGGCAAATAAATATTTGCCAAACCCGGTTGTTTGATTTTTACTGAAGTTGTTTTGCTTTGGCTAATTTTTATATTCTTAAAATAAATGCGAGGTTTTGTGAATATTTCCAAATCATAAGTGCCTGTCAAATATTTTATCGGCTCAAACATTTCCTGTACATAAAGTGTTTGCATGCTTCCGTGTTTTCTTACGATGCATTTTACACCCTTCAATTCCAAACCGTTTTCTTGAATGATATTTAATTTTCCTTGCGGAGTTTTAGCCATAATTTTATTATGTTTTCCTTCCGTTATTTTTATATTTTCTTTAATAACCGGCGGAATGGTGTGTACTTTCATTTTATAAGTAATGCTTGAAGGCAGAACAATCGTATCCGGATTGCCTTTGTAATTCATTGTGTGAATAAAATTTTTAAAAAGCAAACCTGTTTTTTGATTAAATAAACTGATATTTACATTTGTTTCTTT
>JANTGL010000131.1 GCA_024762915.1 Bacteroidales bacterium
CAACGTGTGGTGAGATGGATGGATAATTTGTATAATGAATTTGGTGACAGAAAATACAAGCCGTCTCCTATTATTAAAAAACTGGTTCGTGCAAAACATTACGGAAGACAAACTTGTGAAGGTTTTTATAAATATGATGAGTTGGGGTATAAATTGAAAGATCAAAGTCAAGAAGTTCAATGTCCTAACGATTAAAAAATATTTTATTGATATAATAAGAATATAGTATATGAAAATATTGGTATTAAACTGCGGCAGTTCTTCAATTAAATTTGAATTTTTCAGCATGGGAAAAGAAACCGTTTTATCACAAGGGGTTGTTGAAAAAGTCGGGATGAAAGGGTCCTTTTTACGATTGGAAAAAAATGACGGAAGTAAAGTAAAATTTACAGGTGATGTCTTAGACCATAAAATAGGTGTTGAATATATTTTGGGTGTTCTGAGCAGTGAGAAACACGGTGCCGTTAAATCATTAGATGAAATTAAAGCTGTCGGACATCGTGTTGTTCACGGAGGTGAAGATTTCAGCGGCAGTGTTTTTATCAATGACGAAGTTATTGAAGTCCTTGAAAAAAATGTCGAATTGGCTCCTTTGCATAATCCGGCAAACTTAAAAGGAATTTATGCCCTTCAAGAGTTATTGCCTGATGTTCCTCAAGTAGCCGTTTTTGACACGGCATTTCATCAAACGATGAAACCCAATGTATTTATGTACGGAATTCCTTATGCTTTATATACTAAATATAAAATAAGACGCTACGGATTTCACGGAACATCTCATCGATATGTTTCTGCAAGAGCACTTGAAATTTTAAATAAAAAACCTGATGGTTTAAAAATCATTTCTTGTCATCTCGGAAACGGAGCATCAATTGCAGCTATTAAAGACGGAAAATCAATTGATACTTCAATGGGTTTTACACCCGTAGAAGGATTAATTATGGGAACACGTTCAGGTGACTTGGATATTGGTGCCTTAACATATATTATGCGTAAAGAAGAAGTCGGAATTGAAACAGCTTCAATATTAGTGAATAAATTCAGCGGTATGCTGGGAATAACCGGAGTTTCTTCGGATATGAGAGAAATTGAAGAAAAAGCCTTTAAAGGAAATGAACGTGCAAAACTTGGTTTGGAAATGTATGCTTACCGGGTTAAAAAATATATCGGATCATATGCTGCTGCTTTGGGCGGTGTTGATGTGTTAATTTTTACCGGTGGTATTGGTGAAAATGCGGTTGATTTACGAAAAGAAATTTGCCGAGGACTTGAATTTGCAGGTATGAGTTTAGATATTGACAAAAATAATACACGAGGAAAAGAAACGATTATCTCTTCGGAAGAATCAAGATGTAAGATAATGATTGTTCCGACAAATGAAGAACTGGTCATTGCTCAAGATACATTTGATATTGTTAAAGAAATTAATTATTCCGATTGAAAAGATATTTTGTCAAATTAAGTTATAAAGGAACTCATTTTCACGGTTGGCAAATTCAACCTAATGCCGTGAGTATTCAAGAAGTTTTGCAAAAAGCATTTTCTTTGTTGTTAAGAGAAGAAATTGCCGTTGTCGGTGCCGGAAGAACGGATTCCGGTGTGCATGCGATTAATTATATGGCACATTTTGAGACTGATAAACAATTTGATGAACAACAATTGGTTTATAAACTTAACAGTTTTCTTACTGACGATATTGTTGTTCACGATATTTTTCATGTAGCTGATGAAATGCATGCCAGATTTTCAGCTGTTTCAAGAACTTATGAATATCGAATTCATCAAAATAAAAATCCTTTTTTAAAGGAAACGTCTTTTTATATCTATGAAAAACTTGATTTTCCGGCAATGAATTCGGCAGCAAAAATTTTATTTGAGTATAAAGATTTTACAAGTTTTTCAAAACTTCATACCGATACAAAAACGAATTTTTGCAAGATTCTTCGTGCCGAATGGATTAAAAGAGAAAATCAAAACATTTTTATTATTTCTGCCGACAGGTTTTTACGAAATATGGTAAGAGCCGTAACGGGGACACTGCTTGATATCGGAAGAGGGAAAATTTCAACAGATGATTTTCGAAAAATAATTGAAAATAAAGACCGTTCATCTGCAGGTGTTTCGGTTCCGGCACGTGGTCTGTTTCTTACCGACATAAAATATCCTAAAAATTAGTATTGCCCTAAATCCGCTAACCATTGTATCATTTTGTTGATAAACAGATAATTAAATACAAATTAGTTTCATGTTAATTAAAATAGTGATACGATGACTATCAGTAATATGCTGATAATTTAAATAATTTGCAATTACTCGGTATATGTAAGGAATTAAATATTTTTATTATTTTTGCAGTCCTACACAAAGAGACAGATATTTATGAAAGATATAATTTCCTGGTTTATTAAAGGTTTCGGTATTGGAGCGGCAAATGTTATTCCCGGAGTTTCCGGCGGAACGATTGCATTGATTACGGGTATTTTCGAACGATTAATAGACGCTTTAAAATCATTTAATTTAACGTCTTTAAAATTATTTTTTCATTTAAAATTTAAAGAATTTTCCAGATATACGGATTTAGTTTTTTTAATTTCGGTATTCTTAGGAGCGGTTGCCAGTATTTTTACTTTTGCACGATTACTTGCTTATTTGTTTGAAAATTATCCTGTTTTTGTTTGGGCATTTTTCTTTGGTTTGATACTAGCATCTGTATATTTTGTAGGTAAAACAATTGAGAAAATTAATATTCCGGTTATTTTATCCTTTATTATAGGTACGGCAATTGCCGTCTGGATTTCTATTCAAAATCCTGCTGCTGAAAACAATGCATTTTTCTATTTGGTACTTTGCGGTATTATCGCCATAATCAGTATGATTCTTCCCGGACTTTCGGGCTCATTCATTCTTGTGTTAATGGGTAATTATCAGCTTGTTATGATTGATTCCGTTAACAGTCTGGATTTTCATGTATTATTACCCGTTGCTTTAGGAGTTGTAATCGGTTTACCTGCTTTTTCAAATATTTTATCATGGATTTATAAAAAATATAAGAATCAAACAATTGCTTCTTTAACGGGTTTTATTCTTGGTTCATTATTTATTCTTTGGCCTTGGAAACATGCTCAACATCTTATCGGCAGCGACGGTTTAAAGGTCTTAAAAGCAAACGGCGAACCTGTCGTCAGCAGTTATTTGCGTTATCTTCCTGAATCTTTTAATTTGGAAGTTATTTTAGCAATTGCATTTCTTATTCTCGGCGTATTATCTGTATGGTCCGTTGAACATTTAGCAAAAAAGTAGATTTTATGCGAACTTTCGGTTTAATCGGTTATCCTTTATCGCATTCATTTTCAAGAAAATATTTTTCAGATAAGTTCAGAAATGAAAATATTAATGATGCCGAGTATCATAATTTTTCGATTTCTGATATTAAAAAATTCCCTGAAATATTAAAAAACGGTAAAAATTTTATCGGGTTTAATGTAACGGCACCTTATAAAGAAGTCATTATTCCTTTTTTGGACGAACTTGATGTTTCGGCTTCGGAAATCAATGCCGTAAATGTTGTTAAAGTTGTATATGAAGAAAATTGCCGGAAATTGATCGGTTATAATACAGATGTATACGGATTTAAGAAATCCTTACAAAAAAGTATAAATCCTGAAATAAAATCAGCCTTAATACTCGGAACGGGAGGAGCAGCTAAAGCCGTGTTTTTTGCACTGAAAAACTTGAATATTCAATGTAAATTTGTTTCACGAAAAGAACAATCGGGAAGTGAATTTATTACTTATGAGAATTTGAATAAAACGATTATTTCCGAAAATTTATTAATCGTTAATACGACACCGGTCGGAATTTTTCCGGATACAAATGATAAACCGGATATACCGTATGCATACATAACAAAAGATCATCATTTATTTGATTTAATTTACAATCCTCCCTTGACTCAATTCCTCTCAGAAGGAAAAAAAAGACTTGCAAGTATTCAAAACGGACTGGAAATGTTGCATTTTCAAGCAGAAAAAGCGTGGACGATTTTTAATAATTCATAATTGATTTTCTTAATTTTCCGTTTAACTTTACATGTTTATTTATTTAATTTTTTCAATTAAAAAATGAAACCATTTCTATACGAAACTGCCGAAAATATTATTAAAAATTATGCTGATGAAATACATGATTGTCGGTTAATTTTTCCGAATAAACGAACAAAATATTATTTCAGAAAATATTATGCTCAAATTATAGGTAAAACATCACGTCCTCCTAAGATGGCTGAAATCGGAAAATTGATTCGCGAAATTACGGGGTTTGAAGATGCCGAAAAATTGACTTTGATTTTTGAGCTGTTTAAGATTTTTAAAAAATATAACAGCAATTATTCTTTTGACAGTTTTTATCGCATAGGAGAGATTATACTTTCGGATTTCAATGAAATTGATGCTTGGTTGGTTGATCCTCAACAAATTTATCGAAATATTAAAGACCTTAAAGAAATAGATTCACATTTTGATTGGTTAACCGAAGAACAAAAAGAATTATTGTCTAATTTTTGGAAAAACTTTTTGACAGAAAAAAACAGCAAAGAGAAAGAGATGTTTATCGGACTTTGGAATTTATTACCCGATGTGTACGCAACCTTCACTAAGTATTTAATATCTCAAAAAATAGGATATACCGGATTGATATACAGGGTTATGTCCGGAATGATTGATTCTGATGAGGTCAAAATAAAAAACTGTCGAAGAGTTTTTTTTATCGGCTTTAATGCTTTAAATAAAGCAGAGTTAAAATTTTTTAACTATTTTGAAAAGCAAGGAATTGCCGAGTTCTTTTGGGATGGCGATGCGTATTATATGTCTGATAAAAAACAGGAAGCAGGTGACTTTTTACGAAAAAACTTCAATGACCTTCAACTAAAACCTGCAGATTTTCCGAAAAATTTCACAAAGAATAAGCATTTTAACATAATCGGAACATCGTTAAATCTAAATCAAGCAAAATTATTACATTCAATAATAAAAAATGATGAAAAATACAGAGATGATACTGCTGTTGTAACAGCCGATGAATCAATGCTTTTCCCGATTTTAAGTGCTTTGCCCGAGTCAATTGAAAAAATAAATGTGACGATGGGCTACTCTTTTAAATTTACGCCTTTATATAACTTTATTATTAAGTTTTTTAAATTACATATATTTTTCGAAAAACATAAACATACTAATTTTTATTTTAAAGATGTTTTAAACATTCTTAAACATCCTTACGTAAAGGAATATAATTCAAAAATTACCGAAGACATTTCAAAAATTATTAATGAAGAAAAGCTTATTTATCTTAATCCCGATAAATTGCTTAAGAGTGATGATAAACTTATGAAACTTATATTTTCAGTGAATAAAAATGAAGTTAACACGCAATACTTATTAAATAATTTATTGAATATCTTATTCATTTTTTTTGATAAAAATAAACTTGAAAGTGAAGAAGAAAGCAACAGTTTGAAAAACGAATATATTTTCAGAGCATATAAAAAAATAAAGCGTTTTCGTGAAATTTTAAATGAAAATAATGAAAAATTAAGCTTAAAATTAACTTATGAAATTTTAACTCAAATTTTAAAATCCGATTCCATTCCTTTTGAAGGTGAATCAAATGAAGGTATGCAAGTTATGGGTTTAATGGAATCCCGGAATTTGGATTTTAAAAATATTATTATGTTAGGTGTCAATGAGGGAAATTTACCTAAAATATCACGTGCACCAACTTTTATTTCTCAAAATTTACGATTTGCTTTTGACTTGCCTTTAATTAAGCATCAAGATGCGGTATTTGCTTATTTTTTCTATCGATTATTGCAACGTTCCGAGAATATTACACTTGTTTATAACGACTTAGTAAGTGATTCAAACTCCGGAGAAATGAGTCGATTCATTTTACAATTATTATACGAGAGCAATTTTGACATTGTGCATACGCATTTCAATGATGAAATATTTATTCAAAACAGACAATCTGTTGAAATTCAAAAAGGTCAAATTGTTTCTGAACGATTAAATCGTTTTATTTATGATGATTCAAAAAAAACTGAAAATAAAGCTTTTTCAGCTTCTGCTTTAAATACTTATTTGTCTTGCAGTTTGAAATTTTATTATAAGTATGTTGCAGGAATGAAAGAAGTTAAAAAATCCGATGATGAATTTACTCCGGCAGAATTCGGTTCAATTATGCATACTGCCTTAGAACTGATTTATAAAGATTTAATTTTTGAAAATAATGATAAAATAATAACTGAAAGCAATATTAAGGCAATATCTTCCGAAATAGAGAATTATGTATTAAAAGCATTTAAAGAACACTTTTTAACTAATAAAAATTATTCATCGGAAGGCATTCAAATAATAATAAAAAATGTTTTAATAAATTATGTAAAAACAATATTAAGCTATGATAAAAAATATACACCGTTTAAAATTGTTTCTTTAGAAAAAGATAAATCATATAATACCATACTGAATGTAACCATAAATAATAAAAATTGCAAAGTTAAATTATTCGGAATAATTGACAGGATTGATGAAAAAAATGATGTTTTCAGAATTATTGATTATAAATCAGGCAACAAGCCGAAAGCTTATTTTTCAATAGAAAATCTTTTTAATAAAAAAACGAAAAATAAAAATCCGAATGCTTTTCAAGCATTATTTTATACTTTGATTGTCAGCAATATGAAAGAATTTTCCGGATTAAAATTACGACCTTCTTTGTATTATGCTCGTTCAATGAATCGCTTTGATTTTTCGGATATGCCGATAATTAAAGAAGTATCCGGAAAATTAGCTTTGGATGAAAATGTTACGGAAACGGTTTTGCCTTATTTTGAAGAAAAACTGACAGATTTGATTGAAGAAATCTTTGATATTAATTGTTCTTTTAAAATGACTGAGAATATAAAAAACTGTGAATATTGTGAGTTTAATAAAATTTGTTATTAATTTTAAAAAAATGTTTCTAAAAACATATAGAATATTAGATGTTTTTTAAAGTATATTTTTACATTTGCCGCTATAAAAATAAATTTCAAATCAATATAAATTATCATGGATAAAAAGATAATAGAAGTTGACCAGGTTGTTATTAAATTTGCCGGTGATTCCGGTGACGGAATGCAACTTACCGGAACTCAATTTTCAAACACATCGGCACTCATAGGTGATGATGTTTCAACATTTCCGGATTATCCGGCAGAAATTCGCGCTCCTCAGGGTACTGTGGGCGGCGTATCCGGTTTTCAGCTGCATTTCG
>JANTGL010000132.1 GCA_024762915.1 Bacteroidales bacterium
CGGGAGGAGAGACTCGAACTCCCGGCACTCGGTTTTGGAGACCGATGCTCTACCAACTGAGCTACTCCCGTTTGATAAACAAATTAATTCGGCAGTAATACTTACTACCGAATTAATTAAAAAAACATTTAAGACTTGTTATTTAATAATTTCAATAACTTGTCCGGCTCCGACTGTTCTGCCGCCTTCACGAATAGCAAAACTTAAACCTTTATCAAGAGCAACAGGATAAATCAAAGTAACTTCAATTGTTACATTATCACCGGGCATTACCATTTCAGTTCCTTCCGGTAACATAATTTCACCTGTTACGTCAAGTGTTCTTAAATAAAATTGAGGTCTGTAATTATTGTGAAAAGGAGTATGACGTCCGCCTTCTTCTTTTTTCAAAACATATACCTCAGCTTTAAATTTAGTATGAGGTGTAATAGAATTGGGTTTGGCAATTACCATTCCTCTTTTAATTTCTTCTTTTTTAACACCTCTTAAAAGTAAACCGACATTATCACCGGCTTGGCCGTCGTCAAGAATTTTACGGAACATTTCAACGCCCGTAACAACTGATTTCATTTTTTCTGCACCAAGTCCGATAATTTGAACTTCGTCTCCTGTATGAATAAGTCCGGTTTCAATTCTTCCGGTTGCAACAGTTCCTCTACCGGTAATTGAAAATACATCTTCAACAGGCATTAAGAACGGTTTATCAATATCTCTGGGAGGAAGCGGAATCCACTCATCCACAGCTGCCATTAATTCCATAACTTTATCTTCCCATTCAGCTTCACCGTTAAGTGCACCTAGGGCAGAACCTAAAATAACAGGGGTGTTATCTCCGTCGAATTCATAAAAATCGAGAAGTTCTCTCATTTCCATTTCAACGAGTTCGAGAAGTTCCGGATCGTCAACCATATCAACTTTATTGATAAAAACAACAATTCTCGGTACATTTACTTGTTTTGCCAATAAGATGTGTTCACGTGTTTGCGGCATCGGACCGTCAGTTCCTGCCACAACGATAATAGCACCGTCCATTTGAGCAGCACCTGTTACCATGTTTTTAACATAGTCGGCGTGACCCGGACAATCAACGTGAGCATAGTGTCTGTTTTCAGTTTGATACTCAACGTGAGCAGTATTAATTGTAATACCTCTTTCTTTTTCTTCGGGGGCATTATCAATTGAATCAAAATCTTTAATCTCTGACAAACCTTTTTTACTTAAAACTAAAGTAATAGCAGCAGTCAAAGTCGTTTTTCCGTGGTCAACGTGACCGATGGTTCCAATATTTACATGCGGTTTGGACCTATCAAATTTTTCTTTAGCCATGATTATTTATTAATTATTATATAAAGTGATTGAAAAATATTTCAATATTAAAAAAATGTTACAACTTAAATAAAGAGCCGATGATGAGAATTGAACTCATGACCTCTTCCTTACCAAGGAAACGCTCTACCCCTGAGCTACATCGGCTAAAAAAAAGAGCGGAAGACGAGGCTCGAACCCGCGACCTGCAGCTTGGAAGGCTGCCGCTCTACCAACTGAGCTACTCCCGCTTTTTAACCCTTTTTTGATTGTGGGGGGAGGAGGATTCGAACCTCCGAAGGCTATGCCAACAGATTTACAGTCTGCCCCGTTTGACCGCTCCGGAATCCCCCCTTAATTCAAAAAAAGAGCCGATAGACGGATTCGAACCGCCGACCGGCTGATTACAAATCAGCTGCTCTGGCCAACTGAGCTATATCGGCAAAACTCTTCTTTTTATTAGAGATAAATTATTTCCTTATAGAACTTTCGACTTTCGATTGCTCTCAAAAATCGGGTTGCAAATTTAAGGAATATTATTTTATTAAACAAAATGTTTTTTATTTTTTTTTAAGGTCTTAATTTCCCTTTATGTTTCTTAATTTGTTTTTCTAATGCATCTATCACAGAATCAACTGCTTCCTCAAATGAAACGGCTTCTTTTTCGGCAAATAAATCATTGCCGGGCACCTCTAAAATGACTTTTGCTTCTTTATTATCAGTAAATTTCTTTTTTGATTTATTAAAATTCAATATCACTTCCGAACGAATAATTCCGTCAAAATACTTATCAAGCTTATTTATTTTTGTTTTTACAAAATCAATTAATTTTGTATCAGCATCAAAATTTGTTGTTTTAATATTTACATCCATAGTGTTTTATTTTTTTGCTCTCGGATGAGCTTGTTTATAAATTCGATTTAATTTTTCAAAGGTATTATGTGTATATATTTGGGTGGCAGATAAATTTGCATGCCCTAATAATTCTTTCACGGCATTAATATCCGCTCCGTTGTTTAAAAGTGAAGTGGCATAAGAATGTCTTATGGTATGCGGACTTTTTTTCTTTTGAGTACTTACAAAAGAAATATATTTATTAACGGTTCTGTATACCAAATTAGGATAAATTTTTTTTCCGGTTTTCGTCAGAAATAGAAATTCATTATCCGTTTCGATTTCCTTTCGTAATAATAGATATTTATTAATTATTTCAAATAAATTAACAGGAAACGGAATAATTCGTTGTTTATTTCTTTTTCCCGTAACTTTAACGGTCTGTTTATTCAAATCAATTTCTTTTACGGATAAATTTATTAATTCAGCTCTTCTTATCCCTGTTCCAAACAACATTTCAAGCAGAAGATGATCTCTTACACCTTCAAAATCATCAGAAAAAACAGGACTGTCAAGCAATAAGTTCATTTTTTCATCAGAAATGAATTCAGGCAGTTTTTTTTTAGTTTTTAAACGTGAAATTTTAATTATAGGATTAGAATCAATCAAATTTTCTCTTAATAAAAAATTATAAAATGATCTGAGTGTAGAAAGTTTTCTGTTAATTGTTTTTGCAGATAATTTTTGAGCAGATAAGAAAGCAATCCATTTTCGGATAATCTTATAATCGGAAACAATCTCATTTTCCGATCTAATAATTTCATTATCAAAGCAAAATGAATAAAAACTGCTTAAATCAGCTGCATAAGAATTTACGGTATGTGAAGAGTATTTTTTTTGGTATTCAATATATTTCAGGAATCTCTTCTTATGCATTCAGTAAACGTTTAAAATGTAAAAAATACATTTAAAAGAAGATAACTTTCCCGAAAAATAATCTCGAGAAAGTTATTATAAGGTTGACTTATTCGTTTTCTTCTCTCTTAAGTTGCTCAACATATCTTGCTTTAATCAATTGTTGACGTTTAAAAACAGACGGTTTCACAAATTGTTTTCGTTTTCTGACTTCTTTGATAATGCCGGTAGAATCAGTTTTTCGTTTTAATCTTTTTAAAGCTCTTTCAATGCTTTCGCCTTCTTTAACGGGTATTTTAATCATAAAATTACTCCTTTTATAAATTGTAAGTAAAAATTTAGAACCGCAAAATTATTAATTCCTATAAAAATAAAAAATTTTTTTTAAAAAAACAAGTTTTATTTAATATTTTTTTAATTTATTACTTTTCTGGCAATGACTAATCTTTGAATTTCAGAAGTTCCTTCTCCGATTTGAAGAATCCTTTGATCTCGATAAAATCTTTCAATATCATAATCCTTCATCAAGCCGTATCCGCCGTGAATTTGAACGGCATCATCAGTTACATCTTTTGCAATTTCGGAACAATACAATTTTGACATTGCAGCTTCTTTTGCAAATGATTTACCGGCATCCTTAAGCCAACATGCTTTATATAAGAGTGTTCTGGCAAGCTCAACCTTTGTGGCCATATCTGCCAATTTAAATGAAACAGTTTGAAATTTAGAAATCGGCTTTCCGAATTGTTTTCTTTCTTTTGAATATTGTACGGCCATTTCTAAAGCACCTTGAGCTAAACCTAAACCCATTGCAGCAATAGACAATCTGCCGTTATCCAATGTACTGAGCATAATTTTTGAACCTTGTCCTATTTTTCCGAGGATGTTTTCCTCAGGTACTTCGCAATTATCGAAATATAATTCTGCCGTATCCGAAGCTCGCCACATCATTTTTCCGTGCATGGGTATTTGATTGAATCCTTTTGTTCCTTTCTCGACGATAATTGTCGTAAAAATCTTTTTACCGTCTATAATATCCGAAACTGTTTGAACACAGGCACCGGAAGATAACTCGGATGCACCGTTTGTAATAAAAATTTTTGATCCGTTAATTTTCCATTTCCCGTCAATCAGCTTTGCTGATGTTTTCGTTCCTCGCGAATCTGATCCGGCATCAGGCTCAGTTAATCCGAATGCCCAGATATGTTCACCGGTACATAATTTCGGTAAATATTTCATTTTTTGTTCTTCGTTTCCGAAGTAGTATAAAGGCCCGATACCCAGTGAGTTGTGAGCTGCCAAAGTAGCTGCTTGCGAACTGTCAATTCTGGCAAGTTCTTCTACTGCAATAATATACGAAAGTGTATCCAATCCTTGCCCGCCGTATTTTTCCGGTAAATACATTCCGAACAGACCGAGTTCACCCATTTTTTTTGTTAAATCAACGGAAAATTCTCCCTTTTCATCTAATTCTTGTGCAAGAGGTTTAACTTCTCTTTCAGCAAAATCTCTGACTGTTTGCCTGATTAATTTTTGTTCGTCGGTAAAATTAAAATCCATTGTCTAAAATTTAATATCAAAGTTTATATCCGTATAACAACAAAGTAGAATGAATTTTCAGCATTTCAAGTAATCAAAAATCAGTTATAAATCGTTTGTGATAAGGATGTGTAAAAGTAATAAATATTAAACGAAAAACAGAATGTTATAAAAAAGAAAAATACGAATTATTTCACTTTTATATAAGGGGCAATTTTTTTGAAAACGTCATCAGGAATCTTATTTTTCATTTTAATTTCTTCAATACTTTTATAAGCTCCGTTTTTATTTCTGAATTTTAAAATTTTTTCGGCATTTTCCCAAGAAATATAGGGATGCCTGCCAAGCTCGGATACTTCTGCAAAATTTACGTTTATCTTTTCCAATTTTGATTTATCAATAATAATATCATCAGCAATTTTTAAATAATATTCTCTTTTCATTCCGTAAACTTCGAGTAATTGTTCTTTTTTGTAAAAACCACCTAATAAATTTCTGTATTTAACAATACGCGTTGCATTATATTGCCAAAATTTACCGAATTGTTTCATTTCCTCTGCCGATAAACTATTTATATCAACTTTTCTATGAATATTTATCAAAACTGAAGATTCTTCTTCCGGAATATTAATATAGGGTTCTAAATCAGCAAATTTCTTATCATTAATAACATACAGTTTTTTTAAATCTTCATTTCGAAAGAATTTCCCGCCGGCTTTAATATATTTTCGAATTGATGAAATTTGTTTTTCACTAAATCCCAACTCGGACCATCCGCTGTCATTTAATGTATTGGGATCAAAAAGAAAGTATGTATGTTTTTGCTTATCTTTAGAATTCTCACCCAAATAATTATCAGATATCTTTTCATATCCTTTTTCAGGCAAATCAATATATGGTTTAAGAAATATAAACTGCTTATTTTTAATTGAATATATTTTTGCTAAATCAGATTTATATTTAAAAGATGCACCTGTTTGAAGGTATTTTCGAATCATTTTAAATTGATATTCCGAGAAACCGAGTTGTTTTGCTTCGTCCGATGAAAGATTATTGGGATTGAATTTAAATAATTTTAAAGTATCGTATTTCTCTGAAATTAACGGAATATTAAAATCTGAAGAATCCGAACTTAATTCATTCAATAGTGTTTCATATTTTGAAAAATTGTATTCTTTTTCATTTATAAAATATCCGGAAAATAAATTGACAATCACTGCAATAATCAAGAGAATTAAAAGGACGAGAATTCCCTGACTTTCACCTTTAGTGAATGAGAAGTATTCTTTTAATTGTTCTTTAAAGGACACTTTTAAAATATGAATTTAAAATCTGTTTTTGATAATCTTCTTTATTTAACCAAAATTCTTTTTAAAACTTTAAACCTGCGAGTCATCATATTATTTTATTGATAAACAGAGAATTAAATACAAATCAGTTTCATTTAAATTAAAATAATAATACGATGACTATCCGTATTTTCAACTTATGTCTTGCAAATATAAAGTAATACTGTCTGTTTTATTTAAATCTTTTTATTACTCCGGTTTTAATATCATTCAAATATTGTTTCATATCCTGTTTAACTTCAGGAGCCAGAATTAATAATCCCAGAATGTTAGGGAAAGCCATACTTAAAATCATAAAATCGGAAAAATCGACCACGGCACCAAGACTTGATGCAGAACCGATAACAACAAAAATTAAAAAAATAATATAATAAATCAATGAGATTAAATATAAATTTTTAGTTACTTTTCTTTTTCCGAAATATCGGCCGAAAAGATATTTAAATCCGTTTAATCCGTAATAAGACCATGAAATCATCGTTGAAAAAGCAAATAAAATTACAGCTAACAATAATATCCATGAGAACCAAGGGAATACACTGTCAAATGCTTTTGAAGTTAATTCAACACCGGCAAGATTTCCGGCTACTGAAGGATCGTAAAAACCGGTAAAAATAATAACCAAAGCTGTCATTGTACAAATAACAACCGTATCAATAAACGGTTCTAAAAGAGCAACAAAGCCTTCACTGACAGGACGATCGGTTTTTACCGCCGAGTGCGCAATTGAAGCCGAACCGACACCGGCTTCGTTAGAAAATGCGGCTCTTTGAAAGCCGACAATTAAAACACCTACCAATCCGCCTTTCATGGCAGCAGCAGAAAAAGCCCCGTTAAAGATTAAAATGAAAGCTTCATGCGTATGACTAATATTCATTCCGATGATTATTAATGCTGCCAATACATAGAGAAATGCCATAAAGGGAACAATTTTTTCGGTCACATTTGCAATGCTTTTAATTCCGCCGATGACAACAATTCCCACAAATATTGCTAATAAAACACCAAAATAAGCACCGTATCCTTCAATACCGGGAATAAAAGGCGCAAATTTACCTGCAAGTTGAGAAAATGCTTGATTTGCCTGAAACATATTTCCGCCTCCGAGTGAACCGCCGATTACTAATATTGCAAAAATTACGGCCAGAACTTTACCAAGTCCGCCTAGATTTTTCTTTTTCAAACCTTTACTTAAATAATACATCGGTCCGCCGGAAACTTGACCGTTCTCATCAATGTTTCGATATTTTACACCGAGCGTAACTTCCGTAAATTTGGAAGCCATCCCGAGTAATCCGGCAATAATCATCCAAAAGGTAGCTCCGGGCCCCCCTAGCGTAACTGCAATTG
>JANTGL010000133.1 GCA_024762915.1 Bacteroidales bacterium
CATAAATCGGTCAACTTGCGCTTCGGGCAAAGGATAAGTTCCCTCTTGTTCAATCGGATTTTGAGTTGCCAAAACCAAAAACGGTTCTTCCAATTTATACGTAATTTCGCCGATTGTAACTTGTTTTTCCTGCATCGCTTCCAACAAAGCACTTTGAACTTTCGCTGGTGAACGGTTGATTTCGTCTGCCAAAACAAAATTTGCAAAAACCGGTCCTTTCTTCGTTAAAAACTCTTCCGATTTATGGCTGTATATCATTGTTCCGATTAAATCTGCGGGTAATAAATCAGGTGTAAACTGAATTCGGTTAAATTTTGCATTAATTATTTTTGATAAAGAAGTAATTGCCAAGGTTTTTGCCAACCCGGGAACACCTTCCAACAAAATATGTCCGCCGGTTAACAAGCCGGTTAATAAGCTGTTAATCATATGCTTCTGACCGACAATAACACGATTCATCTCATTTGTAATCGTATCCGTAAAACCGCTTTCGTTTTTTATTCGTTCATTTAATTCTTTGATATCAACCATTTTCAATATATTTTAAATATGCAAAATTAATAAAGCTTTAATTAATCTTAAATAAAACGAAACTTTTTTTAATTAATTTTTCAGCAAAAAAATAAATCTTTCTTTAATCATTACTACAATAAATTATTTAAATTAATTTTGCAAATTCATATTTTTAAAATTACTTAAATGAGAAAGATTCTAATCATTACTATTATATTGCTATTATACTTAAATATTTTTTCACAAAAGAGAATTCCTTCAGAAAAACCGCGATTAATCGTTACAATTTTTGTAGAAGGAATGCGCTATGATTATTTATATAAATATTGGGATAAATTTACGGACGACGGTTTTAAACGTTTGGTAAGCAAAGGAAAATATTATCAAAATGCAGAATATGATTATTTATACACAAAATCATCAAGCGGCTATGCTACCGTCGTTACCGGATCAAATCCGTCGCAACACGGCATTGTAAACGATTATTGGTATAAACGAATTACAAATACAAAAAAATATTGCATTTATGACAAAAAACAATCTGTATTGGGCACAACGGATTTTGATGCAAATTATTCACCCAAATCTTTGCTGACTTCAACATTTTCGGATGAATTAAGATTATCGGATTATAAGCAATCAAAAGTAATCAGTATTTCACCGAAAGATTATGCTGCCGTGTTAAGCGGAGGTCATTTGGCAAATGCTGCCTATTGGACTGATAACAAAACCGGGAAATGGGTTTCGAGTACCTATTATTTTTCTCAATTACCGAATTGGGTCAATCGTTTCAATGAAAAAAAATTCCCCGATATTTATCTGTCAAAAGTATGGAATACCTATTTTCCGATTGAAAATTATGAAAATACATTGGGTGATGATAATTCCTTTGAAATCGGATTTGTAAGCGGAAAGAAAACATTTCCGTACGATTTATCGGCTTTGAAAAATTTAACGGATTCATATAAAATTTTAAATTCAACTCCTTTCGGAAATACGTACACAAAAGATTTTGCAATTTCGGCAATAGTTAATGAGGATTTAGGAAAAGATAATTATTGTGATTATTTAAATGTTGCTTTTACGGCTACCGAAAACATTACCGAAAAATTCGGAATTCGTTCCGTTGAACTTGAAGATACCTATGTTCGTCTCGACAGAGATTTGAAACATTTTCTGAACTTCATCAATGATTTTGTGGGTTTGGAAAACACCGTTATCATATTAACTTCCGACAGAGGATCAGCAGATTCTCCGCGATTGTTAAGAGAAATAAACATGCCTGGCGGTTTTTTTAAAGATAAAAATGCCGAAACACTTTTAAACAGCTTCCTGAGAGCCGTTTATCATGAGGATAAATTAATTGAATATTTTGACGGAAGTTATCTCTATTTGAACAGAAATAAGATTGAAGATTTGAAATTAAATTTAAATGAAATTCAGCAAAAAATAAGCGATTTCATGGTTGATTTTACGGGTGTCTCAAATTCTTTAACTTCCTATAATTTAGAAAACAGAAATTACACTTCGGGAATGCAAATGCGTGCTCAAAACAGTTATCAGAAAAAGCGTTCGGGAGATATTTCCGTGATATTAGAGCCGGGATATGTTCCGGGAAGTGATATTACATACGGTTCCGGTTACAGGAATTACACACATGTTCCGTTGATTTTTTTCGGGTGGAAAATTAAAGCCGGGAAAACGAATATCCCTGTTTCTATGACGGATATTGCCCCTACTTTGGCAAATTTTTTAAAAATTGCTTATCCGAATGCTTCAACGGGAAAAGTTTTGCCTGATATACTGAAATAATAATTTACCCGAACATTAAATTTATTAATTTTGAATAATCATCTTCAGATAATTGATAAGTATTTCCGTTCACACTATTTTGTTTCATCATTTGAAGAATAACATCTTTTTCAGCATCGTCAAAACCCTCTGATTTTAAATTAATCGGACTGTTTATCGAAATAAAGAAATTTTCTAAATCCGAAATAAACTTATCAACATCCGAATTATCAAAAATTAACTCTGCTAATTTTGACAATCTTTCGGGAATTCGTTCTTTTTGTAATTTAAACCAAGCGGGATATACAACTGAAAGCGTAGCTCCGTGCGGCATATCATAAATTAGAGATAAAATATGTGCGGCGGAATGGACTCCCCAATCACCGCCGGCTTTTCCGTAAGATGTAATACCGTTTAAAGCACAGGTTGATTGTAACAGAATATTTGCTCTGTAATCATAATTATCGGGTTCTTCAAGAACCAAAGGTGCAAAATGCATGGTTTCTTTTACAATAGAAGCAACAAATCGATCTGCAAGCGGGGAATTCCCTTTGCCGAAAAAATTCTCAAAAGCATGTGCAATAATATCAACAATACCGTAAGCCGTGTAATCTTCGGGGACCGTGTAGGTATATTCCGGATTTATAAATGAATGTTTCGGAAACATTATCGGAAAACCGAAACCGATTTTTTCTTTTGTTTCGAGATTTTGAATAACAGCATAAGGATTCATTTCTGTTCCTGTCGCCGCTAATGTTAAAACGGTAATTACGGGTAATGATTTTTTCGGTACGATATTCATTTTAACAACATCCCACGGATTAAGATTTTCGGGAATTGAAACTGCAACCGTTTTCGCCGTATCAATGACACTTCCTCCTCCCAAAGCCAAAACGGCATCAACTTTATTTTCAATACCGATTTTTACTGCTTGTTCAACATCGTTAAGAATCGGATTTGGTTTAATCCCGGGATATTCAAAAACATTAAAATTATTTTCTTTTAAAAGATTAAGAACATTTTGATAATATCCGTTTTTAACGACAGATCCTTTACCGTAAATTAATAAAATATTTTTACCGTATTCAATTAGCGTCTTTGATAATTCCTTTAAAACATCTTTTCCGAAGTGTAAAATTGTCGGATTATTTATTGTAAAATTTTTCATTTTTTTGATATTTGTTAACTAAATCATACAGAATAACGGAAGTTGCCGTAGCAACATTGATTGATGTATTTACACCGAACATAGGTAAATGAACTGAATCGTCTGCTAATTGTATCATTTCCTGAGAAACTCCGAATTTTTCCGAACCGATAATAACACACAAGGGAAATTCCGGATTAAATTCAATAAAATCGACACTTTTATTTGTTTTATCTAAAGTAACAAATTTACAATTTTCTTTTAAATGTTTAATTTGATTAAAATTATTAATTATTTCATAAGAAACATATTCTGATGTTGATCTGGATTTTTTCTTCAACAATTTATAATTAAAATGTTCTTTCAAATTGTACAAATAAATATTATTTATGCGAAGTGCATCTGCAAGTCGGAATATCATCCCGAGGTTTCCGATATCATTTATACCGTCTGTGATTACTGAAATCGGGATTCTGTTTTTATGAATTTCAGAAATTTGTTTCAGGTGATATTTATTAATCTCTTTAAAATTTAATTGATGTTCATCCATTATATTTACAAAAAAAGCAGCCCGTGAAGACTGCTCTATATTATTGATTCATAATATTTTATTCATTTTTCACCAAGCGAATTCCGGCTAAACCTTCATTGCTGCTTTTATCTAAATTAAATCGTCTGCTGTTTCTTAAAACATCCGGTCGACACATAAAATTACCGCCTCTGCATACTTTACTTATTCCGGTTGAAGATCCTGTCGGATTATCTGCAGGTGAAGTTTGATAATATTCCGGTTCATACCAATCATAACACCATTCCATAGCATTTCCCGTCATGTCGTATATACCCAATTCATTAGGTTTCTTTTGACCGACTTCATGTGCTGTATTTCCCGAATTATTAATATACCATGCAACTTCTTCCAGATCATTAGAACCGCTGAATGCATATGCTTTGGATTTAATTCCGCCTTTAGCAGCATATTCCCACTCAGCTTCGGTAGGTAGTCTGTATCCGTTAGCATCCGGAATAATTGTTGCCGTGAAGCGATTACTGTCACGTTCTAAATTATAACATTTGTCCAATCGACTTGCTCTGCTTAACCAATTACAATACATTACAGCTTCTTCCCAAGTAATATTATTAATCGGAGTCAGAGGGTCTCCGTCCGGAAGTCTTTGCCCGGTTACTCTGCAAAATTTTGCATAATCAGCAATCGTTACTTCATTTTTTGAGATAAAGAATGATGTAATATTTACTTTATGTTCCGGCCTTTCATCAGCATTAGCACTATAATCATTCCCCATATAAAATTCTCCGCCTTCAACTAAAACCATTTCCGGTCCCAGGTCCTGAGCTTTTCCGATATTAAATATTAACAAAAAAGCAATTAATGATGTTAAAATTCTCATAGTATAAAAATATTAGAGTTATAAATTATAATTATTCTGAATTACAAATTTAATTTATAATTTTAGAAAATAAAATTAATTTAACTAAAATGTTCTTTTAATAACGTATCAAAGTATTCAATTGTTTTGTTCAAACCAATTTTTAACGAAACTTTGGGTTCCCATTGTAACATTTTTTTTGCTAAAGTGATATCCGGTTGTCTTTGCATCGGATCATCTTCAGGTAAGGGTAAAAAAATTAATTTTGATTTAGAGTTTGTTAATTCAATCACTGTTTTTGCTAATTCAAGTATTGTAAATTCATTCGGATTCCCTATATTAACGGGGCCAAAAAAATCTTCCGGTGTGTTATTCATCAATTTTTCAAACCCTGAAATTAAATCATCAACATATTGAAAACTTCTGGTTTGATTTCCGTCACCGTATATTGTAATATCCTTATTTTGAAGAGCTTGTACGATAAAATTCGAGACAACTCTGCCGTCATTCGGATGCATATTCGGTCCGTAAGTATTAAAAATACGAGCAATCTTTATTCGTACTTTATTTTGCCTGTAATAATTAACGAATAAGGTTTCGGCAACACGCTTTCCTTCGTCATAGCAGGATCGTATTCCGAGAGGATTAACATTTCCCCAATAGCTCTCAGTTTGTGGATGTACAATCGGGTCACCGTACACTTCACTCGTAGATGCTTGTAATATTTTTGCATTTATTCGTTTGGCTAATCCGAGCATATTAATTGCACCCATTACCGAAGTTTTTACGGTTTTAATCGCATTATACTGATAGTGAATGGGAGAAGCCGGACAAGCCAAATTATAAATTTCATCAATTTCAGCAAAAAAAGGCATCGTAACATCATGCCTGATTAATTCGAAATACGGATTATCAAGTAACTGAATGATATTTCTTTTATTACCCGTGAAAAAATTATCTAAGGCAATAACTTCATTACCTTCATTCAAAAGTTTATTACATAAATGTGAACCTATAAATCCGGCTCCCCCCGTAACTAATATTTTTTTCATAAATATTTTCTTATCTTCCGATTCCGAAATATTCAAAACCGTTTTCTTTCATTTCTGCAGAATCATAAATATTTCTTCCGTCAAAAACGACTTTATTTCGCATTAATTTTAACATTTTTTTATAATCCGGTACTCTGAATTCATTCCATTCCGTAACCAAAATTAAAGCATCTGCATCTTTTAGTACCTCTGATTTATTTTTAACATAAGTTATTGTATCTCCGAGAACTCTTTTTGCTTCGTCAATTGCAACCGGATCATAAGCCGTTACTTTTGCTCCGGCATTAATAAGCTTTCTGATTAATACCAGAGAAGGTGCTTCGCGCATATCATCCGTATTCGGTTTAAAAGCCAAACCCCAAACAGCTATATTTTTATTCTTTAAATCTCCTTTATAATAGGTATTTAATTTATTATATAATACCGATTTTTGTCTTTCATTTACATTTTCAACTGCTTTCAGTATTTCCAATGAATATTTTTGTTCTTCCGCTGTTTTAATCAGTGCTTTTACGTCTTTAGGAAAACATGAACCACCGTAGCCCGTTCCGGCATATAAAAATTTATTTCCGATTCTGGAATCCGATCCGATTCCTTTTCTGACATTTGATATATCAGCTCCGACAATTTCACATAAATTAGCAATATCATTCATAAAGCTGATTTTTGTTGCCAGCATAGAATTTGCTGCATATTTTGTCATTTCTGCAGACGGTACATCCATAAATAATATCGGGTGACCGTTAAGAACAAACGGTTTATATAGTCGTGTCATTATTTTTTTGGCTCTTTCGGATTCTACTCCGATAACGATTCTGTCAGGTTTCATAAAGTCCTGAACAGCACTCCCTTCTTTTAGAAACTCAGGGTTAGAAGCAACATCAAATTTAATATTTTCACCTCTGCTTTTCAATTCCCGGTTTATTACTTTCTTAACTTTTTCTGCCGTACCGATAGGAACCGTACTTTTAGTAACAAAAACCAAATAATCCGTCATATTTTGACCAACTTCTTTGGCTACTTGTAAAACATAAGATAAATCAGCACTTCCGTCTTCATCAGGCGGTGTACCCACGGCACTGAAAACAACCTGAACATCCTGAAGATTATTCGCTAAATCAACAGAAAATTTCAATCTTCCGGAAACGGTATTTTTTTTAATTAATTTTTCTAAACCGGTTTCATATATCGGAATATATCCCTGATTTAATAATTCTATTTTCTTTTCATCAATATCAAAACAAGTTACATTAATCCCGGCTTCGGCGAAACAAGTTCCTGAAACCAGTCCTACATATCCGGTTCCTACCATTGCAATCTTCATAAAAATTAATTTAAATATTTAATCTACAAATATAGATTTAATTTTATTTTAAAAATATTATTTCAATAATATTA